>JAICYE010000046.1 GCA_025934385.1 Acidimicrobiia bacterium
GGCTCGGGCCGATAGAGCTCGATCGCCGGCGAGATGAGCCGGGCAGGGGGCAGTGCCAGCGGCGCGTACGGCGACTGGGCGGCGGGAAGTGCCCGGGGCTGCAGGAAAACTGGGACAGCGTGGGCGAGCCTGGTCGTCGCTGGCTCCTCCTCGACCACGGAAGCTATGACGACCGGGAGCGGCTCGGCCGGCGCGCCCAGTTCGGCGGGCGGGTCGGCGTCGCCCGCATCGCTCCCACCGACCCACTCCCGGATCTGGGCTTCGGGGACGTTGAACCAGCGCGCCAGGGCATCCAGCGACGCGCCCTTCGCCAGTGACTCCAGGGCCAGTTCGATGATGGTTTCCGGCGGGGCGGAGTCGTCCGGTGTTGCCGGGACAGCGGCCTCGTCCTGCGGGGGCCATGGGCTCACCGGCTCCGAACCGGCCGTTGCTCCGGTGATCGACGTGGCGCCCAGGAGCTTCGGTTCAGGGGCCTGGCGGGTTCGGTTGAGCTGGGCTGCCCGTCTGGCTAGAACCGGCCGATTCGCCGCTGGTTCCTGAACTCGGATGGGCTGCGGGGCCGTGACCCTTTCGCTGTCGCCGGCCCTCCGATTGGTGCTGCTCTTCTTCTTGGCCGGTACGGCTTGCCGGGCGGCGCCTGTTTTCTTTGCCGGAACGCCCTGCATGGGGGCCGACTCTGCGGCATCAGCGCCGTTGGGACTGTGAACGGCCTCCGCCGCTTCGGACAGCCACTCCTGGACGAATGCCTGGGGGACAGCGAACTCCTCGGCGAGCTCGGCCACCGATTTGCCGGCGGCCAGGAAACGCTGGACGACGGCGACCTGGATCGGGTGTGGATTTGAGGTCCCCGCCTTCGCCTGGCGCGGTGTGGTGGGTTCCATCGCTCTACTCCGATTGGAGAACGGATCGGACCGGCTGTCGTTTCGCATACGGGAAGCCAGCGGCGCGACAGTCCCTGGCCTACGCCACGGGAACGCTGCTGCGGCGACCCGATTACGGGGGCGAAATCGGCCGCAACCGATCCGAACCTTCCCCGAGCCGCTCGCTGAGGAGGGCATATGCCGCGAGTGTGCGGGCGATGACGCGCGCCTGGTCGAACTCGCGGTGCGCTTTGGCCAGCGCGGCCTTGCCCAGGCGGCGGCGTTCCTCGGCGTCGCCGGCGAGGTGGTCGATGGCCGCTTCGAGGGCGGCACCGTCCCGGGCGGGGACGAGCAGCCCCGTCCGGTCGTGATCGACCACCTCCCGGCAGCCGCGGATGTCGGTGGCGACGATCGGGAGACCGGAAGCGGCGGCTTCCATGGCGGACCGGGGGAAGCCCTCGCGGTGGGAGGCCAGGACGTACACGTCAAAGGCAGCATAGAGGCGCTCAGGGTCGTCTCGATGGCCGAGGAACCGGACGCCGGCCCCTTCGGCCGCCGCCACGTCGGCTTCGGTCAGGGGGTCGCCCTTGTCGGCGTCGAACGGACCGGCGACGACCATCGCCAGGTCTCGGCGGCGGGCCAGCAGCCGGCCGGCGGCGGCGAACAGTTCGGCGTAGCCCTTCTCCCAGACGAGCCGCCCCACCGCCCCGACCAGGACCTGATCGTCCCCAACGCCGAGTTCGGCCCGCACGGCCGTCCGCACGGATTCGGATTGAGGATGGAACCGCCCGAGGTCGACGCCGTTGCCGAGGAGCCGGAGCTTCGCCGGGGGGACATGGAGGCGGGCGAGGGTCGCACGGTCTTCGGGGTTCTGGATCAACTCCACGTCGCTACAGCCGGCGGCCAGGCGCTCCAGGGCGTAGACGGGCAGGCGCCGCAGCGGTCTGTCGACCGGTTGCGCGTACAGGCCGTGCTGGGTATTCACGACCAGCGGCACTCCGGCGGCGCGGGCGGCCAGGCGGCCATAGACGCCCGGTTTGGGGTTGTGGGTGTGGACGATGGCGGGCCGCAGCGAGCGGAAGAGTCGGTAGAGTTCGGCGGCCGCGGCCATGTCCTGACCAAGGGCGAACGCCCGGGTGGCATGGCCCAACGGGTGATGGACAATGCCGTCGGCCTCGAGGCCCGCGACATACGGGCCCGGGGCGGACGCCGTGTGCACCTCGTAACCGGCGTCGAGAAACGCCCGCAGCTGCGGGCCGAGCAGCAACTCGAGACTGCTGTCGGTGGTGGTGACGTGGAGGAGCCGCGTCATGTCGAGCTCGTCCGGCCGTCGAGCGCTACAGGTACTCGACGTGGTCGGCGGCCGGCACGACCCGGCGGGTGTCGAGCACGTAGGGCGCCTCGGCCACCACCATGTCGAGATCGAAGTCGTCGTGGTCGGTCAGCATCACGACCGCGTCGGCGGCCCGGAGTTCCTTGGCCGTGAGCGACACGAGCTCGATGCCGGCCGGCAGCGCCCGGAAGGCGACGTGCGTGTCGACGGCCCGGACATCGGCGCCGAGCGCGACGAGGCGCTCCGCCACCACCAGCGCCGGCGATTCCCGGGCGTCGCTGGTGTTGCGCTTGTAGGCCAGTCCGAGGATTAGGACCCGGCTGCCGTTGACCGACTTGCGCCGCCGGTTGAGGCCGTAGGTGAGGCGGCGGACGACGTAGTCGGGCATGTGGTCGTTGACGTCGTTGGCCAGCTCCACGAACCGGAACGTGTGGCCGAGGGAGCGCCGCACCCGCCAGGACAGGTACGACGGGTCGATCGGCAGGCAGTGACCGCCCACGCCCGGGCCCGGGGTGAACCGCATGTACCCGAACGGCTTGCTGCTGGCAGCGTCGATGGCCGACCAGACGTCGATCCCCAGATCGCCGGCGAACATGGCCAGTTCGTTGACCAGGGCGACATTGACGTGCCGGAACGTGTTCTCGAGCAGCTTGGTGAGCTCGGCCTCCTTGGGCCCGGCCACCGGCACCGTGTTATCGACCAGCGAGGAGTAGAAGGCGTCGACGGCGGACAGCGAGTCGGCGTCGATGCCGGAGACGACCTTTGGCGTGTTGACGAACGTCCACTTCGGGTTGCCCGGATCGATCCGCTCGGGGCTGTAGCCCAGGTGGAAGTCGGCCCCCCCCACGAGGCCCGACATCTCCTCGAGGATGGGCTTCACGAGCTCTTCGGTGGTGCCGGGGTAGGTGGTCGACTCGAGCACGACGGTGGCCCCCGGCCGAAGATACCGTCCGAGGGTGCGGGCCGAGGCCTCGATGTAGCTCAGGTCGGGCACGCCGTCCCGGAGCGGGGTCGGCACGGTGATGACGGCGACGTCGAAGCCGGCGCAGTCGCGCTCCGCCGTCGTCGCCCTGTAGCGGCCGGTGGCGAGCGCCGCCTGCAGGACGGCGTCGGTGACGTCTTCGACGTAGGACTCTCCGGCGTTGAGCCGCTTCACCCTGGCCTCGTCGACATCGAACCCGACGACGGAATAGCCCCGGGCGACCGCCTGCATCGAAACCGGCAGCCCCACGTACCCCTGACCCATGAGCACCAGGCGTCGGACGGGGATCGCGGCAAGATCAGGCGTCGTCATGTCCTTGAGGGTACGGATGCACCGCAACGTGCCAATGGGGAGCCGACCGGCACGCGGCATTCGTCCCGGTCGCGCCCGAAGCGGTTCGGACCAGTTGTCCGCATCGGGGCGGATCACGCAGATTGGGTGCAACCGGCATTGCCGCTGCCGCCGGCCGCGGCGCACGTAGCATCGCATGGTGGGGTTCCGCCGGTGGTCGGGCCGGGGTCTGAAGTGGTCGTCGGCGATGCTGCTGGCGCTGCTGGTGGGGTGTTCGACGTCGGGTTCGACGGCGCCGGCCCGTCCGACCGGGGCGGCCAAAGCGGCGGCGACGCCCCCTTCGTCGACGACCTCGGTCGAGCACGGTTCCTGGCGGCACATCGCCGAACCGCCGATCCCTCGGGCCGGGGGCATGGCCACCGCCTGGACCGGCCGGCTGCTGGTGGCCTGGGGCGGCGGGTCGGGGGGCGGGGGCAACTGGCAGTCGTCGGCGGCCGGCGCCGCCTACGACCCGACCGCCGACCGGTGGGAGACGCTCCCGCCGGCGCCGGTGCCCGGCCGCATCGGGGCCAGCGCGGTGTGGACCGGCCGGGAGGTGCTGGTCTGGGGCGGGCAGGCCGGGCCCGACACGATCTTCGCCGACGGCGCCGCCTACGACCCCGAGGCGAAGCGGTGGCGGACGCTGCCGCCGGCCCCCACCGGCCCCCGCACCGGGCACCAGGCGGTGTGGACGGGCCATGAGATGGTCGTCTGGGGCGGCTACGGCCGCTGCTGCCCGATCGACAGCGTCATCCACGACCCGGCGGCCGCCGCCTACGACCCGGCGACGAACCGGTGGCGGCGCATCGCCGACGTCCCCCCGCCGTGGAGCGGCGACGACGGGTTCGCCGCCACCGTGGCGGTCGACGGCCGGCCGTTCGTCTGGCGGCGGGGCAAGCTCGGCGCCTACGACCCGGCAACCGACCGCTGGTCCGAAGTGGCGGGGGCGCCGCCCATCGGCCCCGTCCCGCCCGGCAGCACCATCGACCCCGTCACCCTGGCCGCGGCCGCCGGCGGCGACGTCTTCACCTGGGTGGGCAACGCCGGCCACCTCGCCGGTGCCGCCTGGCGCCCGTCCACCTCGGCCTGGCGGCCGGCGGCGCCGCTCGATGCCCAGACCGGGTCGACCATCGTGGCCGCCGGGCCCGACCGGCTGTTCGTGGCCGCCGGCCAGTCGGCCCGGATCCTCGAGTACCGCATCGCCGACAACCGGTGGAGCGAGCTGCCGCTGCCGCCGTTCCCGACCCGCAGCGACGCCACCCTGGCGTGGACGGGCTCTGAGCTCCTCGTCTGGGGCGGCAACGGCGACGAGGGCCCGGAGATGGACGGCGCTGCCTGGCGCTGCTGCGGCTCGTAGCGCCCCGAACTCTCAGGCCGTCTCAGCCCTCTCTCAGCCCCCGCCCGCCGGCGGCGCGAATAGAAACCGGGAGCTGACGGTCGATTCCGACATTCCGGACAAATCCGGAAAGTCCCGCAACGCACCAGGGCCGCTCAATCGAAGGAGGGTGCATGGGGCAGGTCAAACGGCAGCTCGTCATCTGGGCCGCCATCGCTACCACGACCGCCGCCCTGCCGGGTCTGGCGCTGGCCAATACCGCCAGCCCCGACTTCGGCGGAGGACATCACGGCCGTGACCATCAGCACGGCAACACCAAGCTGGCCGTTTCCGGGCGGGCGCTGAGCCGGGGAGAGCACGACGCCTACGGGATGCAGATCCGGGGTCGCAGCGGCGACAAGCCCACCGATGCCGGCGGGATGGTCCGCTTCGCCCACCGGGCCGACAACATGGGCGAGGGCCTCGTCGGCCAGATCTCGTGCCTCAGCGAGGACCAGGCCGGCGTCGTCACCGTGACCGGCACGATCAAGCGGGGCGGCACCCGGGCCTCCAAGGGCGACAAGGGCAAGAAGGGCCTCGAGCCGGGCAGCGACACCGCGGCCATGAGCGACGACGACGGCACCGCCATGCTCGACGAGCTGGCGCCGTGGGACGACAGCGACTCCGCCGACCTCGCCGCCGCCGACGACTCGGCGGACTCGACCGACTCGGCGCCAGCCGACACCGTCGCCGCCGACCCGAAGCCGCCGACCCTGCCGGGCGCCCCGTCGGCTCCCAACATGCCGCCCAACAAGGACCCGAACAAGAAGCACGACGGCAAGAAGGGCGGCGAACTGGCCGGGAAGGCCTTCGCCTTCACGATCGACGTCGCCGGCAAGCCGCAGCACTTCTCCCAGCCGAAGATCGGCGACAAGGGCACGCTGGCCGCCTGCAGCGGCGGCGGTGCTCCGGTCGCCGTCACCCGGGGGGGCTTCCGTACCCGCGACGCCAACGGCACCAAGGGCGAGAAGGGTGACAAGCACCATGACGGCAGCCACCGGGGAGGCCACCGTCACGGTTGGTGGCGCCGCTAGCAGCTCGCACCACCACGACCGGTCTGCCGGTCTCGGACCCGCGCTGGCGACGGGTCCGGGGCCGGCAGGCTTCGGCGTGCTGGCGCACTCCTCCGCAGGCCTCTGGCGGCGGGCCCCTGCCCTCCGGGCAATTTCGCCGCTTGTCGTGGGGCCCCGACCCCACGGCATTGCCGCGTTGCAGGCGGGGCTATCTACCCTCCGGCGACGGCCGGGATGATCGATACGGCCTGGCCCTCGGCCACCGGCGTCGAGAGCCCGTCCAGGAACCGGATGTCCTCGTCGGCCACGAACACGTTGACGAAGCGGCGCAGCGCTCCGGCCTCGTCGAAGAGGCGTTCGGCCATCCCGGGGTGGGCGGCGTCGAGGCTCTTGAGGACTTCGCCCACGGTGGAGCCCTCGACCGAGACCTCGCCGGCGCCGCCGGTCAGCGTGCGCAGGGCGGTGGGGATGCGGACGGTCGTCGCCATGACGTTGCTCTACTCCTCGTCGATCGTGAAGGCACTGGTGAAGGCGTCGATGGTCGGGGGAATCGTGGCCGTCGGCCCCACCGTGGCGGTGAGCGCCTCCAGCGTCTTCAGGCCGTGGCCCGTGACGTAGGCCACCACGCACTCGTCGGGCCGCACGACGCCCTCCTCGGCCAGCCGCCGGAGCGTGGCGATCGTGACCCCGCCGGCGGTCTCGGTGAAGATCCCCTCCGTCCGGGCCAGGAGCTTGATCCCGTCGATGATCTCGGCGTCGGTCACGGCCGCCATCCCACCGCCGCTCTGGCGGACGACGTCGAGGGCGAAGTACCCGTCCGCCGGGTTCCCGATGGCCAGCGACTTGGCGATCGTGTCGGGCTTCACCGGCTTGATGGTGTCGGAGCCCGACAGGAAGGCGGAGGCGATCGGCGAGCAGCCGAGGGCCTGGGCGCCCGACACCCGCACGGTCGGCTCGCCGTCGATCAGCCCGACCTTGGCCAGCTCCTCGAAGCCCTTGCGGATCTTCGTGAGCTGCGATCCGCTGGCCATCGGCACGACGACGTGGTCGGGGAAGCGCCAGCCGAGCTGCTCGGCCGTCTCGAAGGCCAGCGTCTTCGACCCCTCGGCGTAGTACGGCCGGAGGTTGACGTTGACGAAGGCCCAGGGGTAGGTGCCGGCCAGCTCGGCGCAGAGCCGGTTGACGTCGTCGTAGTTGCCGTCGACGGCCACGACGTTGCCGCCGTAGACGGCGGTGGCCACCACCTTGCCCGACTCCAGGTTCGACGGGATGAACACGTAGCTCTTCATCCCCGCCCGGGTGGCATGGGCCGCCACCGAGTTGGCCAGGTTGCCGGTCGAGGCGCAGGCGGCGGTCTTGAACCCGAACTCCAGGGCCTTCGACAGCCCGACCGCCACCACCCGGTCCTTGAAGGAGTTCGTCGGGTTGAGGGTGTCGTTCTTGACCCACACCTCGCCGAGACCGAGGGCCCCGGCCAGGCGCTCGGCCCGGACAAGCGGCGTGAAGCCGGCGCCGAGGTCGACGGCGCTGCCCCGGTCGGCCGGCAGCAGGTCGGCGTAGCGCCAGATGCTCGACGGCCCGGCGGCGATCTTCTCCCGGCTCACCGACGACCGGATGGCGTCGTAGTCGTAGGCCGCCTCGAGCGGCCCGAAACACCACTCGCAGACGTGGAGCGGCGCCACCTCGTAGGCACGTCCGCATTCCCGGCAGCTGAGCTGGGCTATGAATGTCACGGCGGTCTCTCCCTTTTCGTTGCTCTCGACGCGCTCTCGAGCGCCTCGAGCGGGAGTTCCGCTCTTCGGCTGCTCATCGGTCAGGCATTGGCACCTGGCGCTTCCCCCGGCTCGCACCGGATTGGCACTGGTTGCCGCGGCGTCAACGGGCCTGTCCCTCGGCCGCTCTGGATGAGCGCGTGCTTGCGGCATCAAGGTTGACAGGTCGCCGGGGCGACCGTCAAAGCGCCCCCTGACCGCCCCCGGAGCGCCCCGGGCCGGCCCGAGGTGCCAGACTCCGTGCCCGATGCACGCCGCCGGCCCGGTCTTCGCCCACCACGACTTCGATCCCCGCCGCCTCGCCGCCCGCAAGGAGGCGGACGGGCTGACCGCCTCCCTCTGCATCCCCGCCCGGGACGAGGCCGCCACCATCGGCCGCATCGTCGACACCGCCCGGCGCCGGCTGGTCGAGGCCGTTCCGCTGCTCGACGAGATCCTCGTGATCGACGACCACTCGACGGACGGCACCGCCGACCTGGCCGCCGCCGCCGGGGCGAAGGTGGTGCACTCAGCCTCCGTCCTCCCGGGAGCGGGACCGGGGAGCGGCAAGGGCGACGCCGTGTGGAAGTCGCTGTCGGCCTCGACCGGGGATCTCGTCGCCTGGGTCGACGGCGACATCACCGACTTCGGGGCCCGGTTCGTCACCGGCCTCCTCGGGCCGCTGCTCACGTCGCCGTCGGTCCAGTTCGTCAAGGGCTTCTACCGCCGGCCCGGCGGCGGCCCGGCCAACGGCGGCGGACGGGTCACCGAGCTCGTCGCCCGCCCGCTGATCGCCCGGCTCTTCCCCCACCTGGGCGGCATCGTCCAGCCGCTGGCCGGCGAGTTCGCCGGCCGCCGGCCGGTATTGGAGGCGCTGCCGATCGTCTGCGGCTGGGGCGTCGACCTGGTCCTGGTCGTCGACGTCGTCGCCCGCCACGGCCTGCCGGCGCTGGCCCAGGTCGACCTCGGGACCCGCCGCCACCGCCACCGTCCGCTCGACCAGCTCTCCCCCCAGGCCATGGCCATTCTCACCACCGCCCTCGGGCGGGCCGGGATCCCCGAGCGCGACGCCTCCCGCCTCGTCCTGTTCGACGGCGACCACCAGGGCCACGAGGTCCTCGTCGAGGTGCGGGAGCGCCCGGCGCTGCGGTCGTTGGTCGCCTTCCCCGCGGGGGACGAGCTCACGGCCTGATGGGGGTCAGGGTCCTCTACACCGACGTCGACGGCACGCTGGTCGGGCCACTCGGGAACCTCCTGTGGGACAGCGGGCGGGCCCCGACCCTGGCCGCCGCCGAAGCGCTGGTCCGGGCGGCCCGGGAGGGGCTCGAGATCGTGGCCCTCACCGGCCGGGCCCGGGCCCCGATGTTCGAGTTCGCCCGGACCCTCGGCCTGGAGAGCTGGATCTGCGAGCTCGGCGGCATCCGGGTCTACGACCGGGGCGACACGGTGGTGCACGAGCACGGCGAGTTCCCCGGCGGCGGCGTCCCCACCGCCGATCTCCACCGGGCCGTCGAACTGCTGCTGGAGGCCTATCCCGGCCGGCTGGAGGAGCACAGCCCCTGGAACGCCTCCCGGGAGTCGTCGTACCTGCTCCGGGGCGAGGTGGACAGCGCCGAGGCCGAGGAGCGTCTGGCCGAGGCGGGCCTCGGCTGGGCGACGCTGGTCGACAACGGCGTGATCCCGAGCCGCTACGAGAACCTCGCCGGCCTCGACCGGGTCCGGGCCTACCACCTGCTCCCGCGGGGCGTCTCGAAGGTGGCCGGTATCGCCGCCGACCGGGCGCAGCGGCGCCTCGACCGGGCGGAGTGCGCCGTGGTCGGCGACGCCGCCGCCGACCTCGACTGCCGGGGCGAGGTCGGCCGCTGCTTCCTCGTCCGCAACGGGCTCGACAAGGACCCGTCGCTGCAGTGGGTCCTCGAACCCGGCTCGGGGGTCGAGGTCACCAAGGCGGGCCACGGCGAGGGCTTCGCCGAGGTGGTCCACCGCCTCCTCGACGAGCGCCTCGACTGAGGACGGGCCGAACCGGCGAAAACCGCCTCAAGCTTCCCCGGTCTAGGGTCGATGCAATGGTCGTGCCTTCGGTGAGCGCGGAGCGGACCCTCACGAGCCTCTACGAGGCGATCCACCGGCGGCGGGACGTGCGGGGGCAGTTCACCGGCGCCCCGATCGACCCCGACGCCCTGGAGCGGGTGCTCGGCGCCGCCCACGCCGCCCCCAGCGTCGGGCTGACCCAGCCCTGGGACTTCGTCCTCGTCTCCGACGTCGGCACCAAGCGGGCCTTCGTCGACCACGTCAACACCGAACGGGCGGTGTTCGCCGCCAGCCTCCCATCGGAGCGGGCCTCGGTGTTCGCCAACATCAAGATCGACGGGGTGATGGAGTCGACGCTGTCGATCGTCGTCACCTACGACGCTGCCCGGGGTGCCCCCGCCGTCCTCGGCCGCCACGCCATCGCCGACGCCGGCCTCTACTCCGTCTGCCTGGCCATCCAGAACCTGTGGCTGGCCGCCACCGCCGAGGGGCTCGGGGCCGGCTGGGTGTCGTTCTATCGCGAGCCGTTCGTGCAGCGGCTGCTCCACCTCCCGGACCGGGTGCGGCCGGTGGCCTGGCTGTGCCTGGGCCCGGTCAGCCACCTCAACCGGGTGCCCGATCTGGAGCAGCACGGCTGGCGTCGGCGCCGGCCCTGGCAGGACGCCGTTCACCGCGAC
>JAICYE010000519.1 GCA_025934385.1 Acidimicrobiia bacterium
CATCGCGGTCTCGCGGCCCGACCTCGACGTGTGGGTGATCACCGGCGACGGCGACGGCCTGTCGATCGGCGGGAACCACCTGATCCACGCCCTGCGGCGCAATGTCAACCTCACGATCCTGCTGTTCAACAACCAGATCTACGGGCTGACGAAGGGCCAGTACTCGCCGACCAGCGAGCTCGGCAAGGTGACGAAGTCGACGCCGTTCGGCTCGATCGACCACCCGTTCAACCCCGTGTCGCTGGCCATCGGGTCGGAGGCGTCGTTCGTGGCCCGCACCCACGACATGGACCGCAAGCACATGATGGAGGTCTTCCGCCGGGCCCACGACCACAAGGGCGGGGCCTTCGTCGAGATCTACCAGAATTGCAACGTGTTCAACGACGGCGCCTTCGAGGCCGTCACCGCCCGGGACGCCCGGGCCGACATGATCATCGACCTGAAGCACGGCCAGCCCATCCGCTTCGGGAAGGACGGCGACAAAGGCGTGGTGGCCACCGAGCTCGGCCACCTGGAGATCGTCGACGTCGCCTCGGTGGGTGAGGACCGGCTGCTCGTTCACGACGAGTCCCGGCCCGATCCGACGCTGGCCTTCGCCCTCTCCCGGCTGGCCGATTCGCCGACGACGCCGACGCCCATGGGTGTCTTCCGGTCGGTGGACCGGCCGGTGTACGGCGACTCCCTCAACTCCCAGATCGCCGCCGCCCAGGAGCGTGAGGGTCACGGCGACCTCGTCTCCCTGCTCAACTCGGGGTCGACCTGGGAGGTCTGACCGGGCGGCGGCTGCCGCCCGCCACGAGCGGTGCGCCCTTGGGGCGGTAAGTGACCGACGGGTATCATGCGCCCATGTTCGGCCGGGCGCGCCGGCGCGCCGTCCTCGGCGGGGGGCTCCGGGCCGCTATCGGCCCGGTGGCGCCCGCCCGGGCGGTGGCGGACAACGGCGGTGGGAGCCGCAGCGCCCCGACGCAGGACGGGTGGTGGAACCGACTCCAGGGGCCGGCCGACGGCGAGCCGGACGGCAACCCGGCGCGGCCGCTGGTCCCGCCGGTGCCCGGGCCGCCGACCGTGCCCGCCGACGCCATCGCCGCCGGCGCCGGTGCCGGCCAGGTCGACAAGGTCGCGGCCATCGGGATCGATCTGGCCCTGGCCGACGGCGCCACGGTCGGCGGGCTGACGCTGCGGCTGCGGGAATCCCCGGCCGGCGGTGCCAGCGTGGGAGCCGACAGGGCCAAGGTCACCGCCTGCCCCGCCACCGCTGCCTGGGGTCCCAACCGCAACGCCGCCTGGCGCGACCGGCCCGCCGCCGACTGCAGCCGCGGCTCGGTGCAGGGCGTCCGGGCGGCCGACGGCACCTGGACGTTCGACCTCACCGCCATCGGCCGGCTCTGGAAGGCCGCGGTGGCGCCGATGGCCGGAAACGGCGTCGTCCTGGCGGTCGACCCGGCCGGGTCGCCGTCGCCCGTCCAGGTGAGCTGGCTCGACGTCGAGACCGGCCACGTCGCTGTCGACCTGACCGCAGCGGCCCCGCCGGCCCCGCCGTCCGCCCCGCCGCCTTCCGCCGAGGCGTCCGCCGTTGCCGCGCCGCCGCCGTTAGCCGCCCCGGCCGCGCCGATCTCCGGGGCGATCGCGCCGTCCCTGGTGTCCGGGCCGGGGGGCCTCGAGGCGAGCAGCGGGGAAGCAGCCGGCGGTGCCGGTGAGGCGGCGGGGGGCGGCGACGCCTCGGCCGTCCCTCCCACCGGCACCGACGTCGCCGCGGCGGTCCCCGCCGGCCAGGCCGCGCCACCGGCCGGTGGTGCCGCCCTCCGGGACCGTCCGGCAGTCGGCTTCTGGGGCCACGTCCCGAGGCCGGCCGGCCTGCTCGTCCCCATCGCCGCCGGCCTCGCCGGCCTCGTCGGCCTGGTGCTCGGGCCAATGGGCCGGCCGTCACCGGTCTTCCGCCGGGAGGGCGGCCTGAGCCGGGCCCTCGCCCGCCGGGCCGCCTGAATCCGTCCATCCAGGAGAGCCGCATGACATGTCGTTCGTCGAAGGTCGCTGTCGCCCGGGGGGCGGCCGTCGCCGTGGCCCTCCTCCTTGCCGCCGCCTGTGGCCAGAAGTCCGACGTCGGACCGGACACGGCGGCCG
>JAICYE010000042.1 GCA_025934385.1 Acidimicrobiia bacterium
GACGTCGTCCGGATCTGGATGGCGCCCAACGGGAACTTCACCGATCCGGCCAACACACCGCCCGAGCGGGAGGGCGCGCCGGCGGCCGACGTCGTCGTCAAGCACGACGACGCCGGCGTGTCGCCGGCGGTGCTCGACGCCGGCGCCTACTACCGGCTCAGCACCCACCGGCTGGCGCTGCGGGTCTACAAGGCGCCGCTGCGCTTCGGGCTCTATCAGCCCGACGACCGGACGCTGATCTGGGAGGAGGTCACAGGCCCGGTGTGGGACGGGCGGGAGACGACGCAGGTCCTCTCCCGGGGGCCGCACGAGCAGTTCTTCGGCGGCGGCATGCAGAACGGCCGTTTCTCCCACCGCGACGCCACCATCAAGGTGGCCGTCAGCTACGACTGGAACGAGGGCGGGACCCCGAACTCCGTGCCCTTCTACGTGAGTACCGCCGGCTACGGCGTCCTGCGCAACACGCTGGCTCCCGGCCAGTACACCTTCGGCGCTCCCGTCCTCACGAGCCAGGAGGAGCACCGCTTCGACGCCTACTACTTCGTCGGCGACATGAAGCACGTGATCGACCGCTACACCGAGCTCACCGGCCGCCCGTTCATGCCGCCGATCTACGGCCTCGAGATGGGCGACGCCGACTGCTACCTCCACAGCCCCCGCCACGGCGAAGGGCACACGTTCGACTCGCTGGCGGTGGCCGACGGCTACGCCAGCCGGGGGATCCCCCTGGGCTGGATGCTGGTCAACGACGGCTACCACTGCGGCTACGAATACCTCGACAAGGTGGCGGCCGGGCTCGACGCCCGCCACATCGCCCTCGGCCTGTGGACGTCGACGGGCCTCGGCAGCCAGCCGGCCGAGGTCCGGGCCGGCGTCGCCGTCCGCAAGCTCGACATCGGCTGGGTCGGGCCCGGCTACCGGGCGGCGCTGTCGGCCTGCGAGCAGGCCTACCTTGGCATGGAGGCCGACTCCGACCGCCGGGGCTTCGTCTGGCTGCCCGAGGGCTGGGCCGGCAGCCAGCGCTGCGGCGTGCACTGGAGCGGCGACCAGAAGGGGAACTGGGATTCGATCCGGTGGCAGATCCCGACCTACGCCGGGTCCACGATGTCGGGCCAGGCCTACACCACCAGCGACGTCGACGGCATCTTCGACGGCAGCCCCCTGACCTACCTGCGTGACCTGGAGTGGAAGTCGTTCCTGCCGGCCGGGATGGCCATGAACGGCTGGTCCGTCCGCAGCAAGCGGCCCTGGCGTGACGGCGAGCCGTGGACCTCGGCCAACCGGGCCTGGTTCCTGCTGCGGGAGCGGCTGCTGCCCTACCAGTACACCTACGCCGCCCGGGCCCACCGCGACGGCATCGGGCCCGTCCGGCCCCTGGTGCTGGAGTACCCCGACGACCCGAAGACCTGGGGCGACGAGGCGAAGTACGAGTTCCTGGCCGGGGAGTCGTTCCTGGTGGCGCCGGTCTACGCCGACACGACGGTGCGCGACCGGGTCTACCTCCCGCGGGGGACGTGGACCGACTACTGGACGGGCCAGGTCTACACGGGCCCGATCACGCTGACCGACTACCCCGCCCCGCCCGAGCGGATCCCCGTGTTCGTCAAGGCGGGGTCGATCATCCCGATGTGGCCCGAGGGCACCCTGTCGTGGCGGACCCGGGACCGGGGTGAGCTCGACCTCGACGTCTACCCCCGGGCCGACGGCGACTTCACGCTCTACGAGGACGACGGCGTGTCCCGGGGCTACAGCCGGGGAGAGTACGCCGAGCAGACGTTCACCTCCGCGGCGACGGCCGGCGGGCTGACGGTGGGGATCGGGCCCAGTGCGGGGGCGTACGCCGGCAAGGTCGACCGCCGCCGCTACCGGCTCACCGTCCACGACCTCGGGCTGACCGGCTCGGTGTCGGTGGGCGACGTGGTGCTCACCCGGTACTCGAGCAAGGAGGCCTACGACGCCGCCGCCGCCGGCTGGTACCGGGATCCCGCCCGGGCGGGGATCACCGACATCAAGCTGCCGGCGCTGGCGTCCACTGACTCGGCGACGGTGATCTTGTCGCGGGCGGGTTGACGGGCGGCGCTCAGCCGAGGCGGACGTCGTCGCCGACGGAGACCCGGCCGCTGGTCACCACCACGGCGTAGACCCCCACGCAGGGCCCGGAACCAAATCCCTCGAGGGGGACGGGGATGAAGTTGTGGTGCAGCGGCACCCGCAGGGCGTCGGGGTCGGGCGGCAGCTCGCCGTGGCGCAGCGTCGGGATGGCGCAGCGGGGGGTCGGGAGGATCACGTCGAGGATGACGTCGGCTCCGAGGTGGAGGCGCCGGCCCGGCCAGTCGTTCTCGAGGAAGCCCTCGAGCCCGGGCGTGGTCTCGAGCACCACGTTGGGGCGGTAGCGCACCGCCTCGACCCGGCCGGCGGGGTGGGCGGCGCCGGCCCGGTCGAGCGACGCCGTCGTCACGAGGTGCAGCGGGGCGAAGTCGAAGAACGTGCCGGCCGGCGAGGCGGCGGCGATCTCCAGCATGGTGAAGGCGACGTCGGCATCGGCGCCGGCGGCGAGGATCTCCTCGGGCACGGACCGTTCGATCTCGGCGGCGGGCGGCGCCTCG
The DNA here is from genome assembly GCA_025934385.1 of Acidimicrobiia bacterium. The sequence continues at coordinate 2,607 of JAICYE010000042.1, forward strand.
CCCCGGAGGCGGACGTCGGCACCGAGGAAGGCCGACAGCGCGGCGTCGACGTCGCTGTCGCCACCGCCGCGGCCATCGCCGTCCTTGGCCGAGACGACCGACGTGCCGTAGGGGAAACGGATCCGCACGGCCCCGGAGCCGGCGACCTCGGCCCGCAGCTGCAGCAGCCGCTGCCACCGCCGGGGCCGCTTGGCGCTGGCGACCCGGCCGGTGCCGGCGTCGACGAGCCCGAAGCGCCGGTCGCCGTCGAACCCCGCCGCCGTCACGTCGACGGACGTGAGCGGTTCGCCGAGCATCGACTTCACCGGATAGCGCCACAGCGCGCCGATCCGTCCGACGGTCACGAGGGTCTCGGTCGACATCGGCCCAGTCTGCCAAACTTCCTTCCGCCATAAAGGTCGTCAACGCGGCCGGTATTCTCGACCGGAGATGTCGCCTCGCCGCCGGGTCGCCGCCCTCCTCGCCGTCCTGGCTCCGGCCGCCGCACTGACCGGTTGTTCCACGCCCGCCCGGCCGACGGTCCGCAGTGCGGCGGCGGAGCCGGCGTCGTGTGCCGATGCCGTGGCCGCCGCCTTCCCCGATGGACACGGGGGAACGCTGCCGGCCTACCGGGAGGTCGAGCGGCGCTGCCCGTCGCTCCAGGAACTGGCCCGGCGCAAGGCGTTCGACGGTTCCATCCTCCGCCTCGACTGCGCCCCGGCCGACATCCTGGCCGTGGCGGCGGGGATCCCCGAACTCGGTCGGAAGATCCCCGCCGCTCCCGCTGACCTGATCGACACGCCCGTGTGCCGGCAGTTCAACGCCGAGTGCGCCGACTACGACGAGCTGCGCCGCGACCACGCCACGCTGGCCCGCAACCCGACGATGGCCAACCTGGGCCTCTTCGTCCACCACCGGGCCCTCTATGAGGACTGCGTCAGGAAGTACGGCTGATCAGTTGCCGTGGCTCACCGTCTGTTCGGTGATGTCGGTGATCCAGGTGCCGTTGGTCGGCTTCACCACGTAGAAGCCGTGGTCGTGGTCCGTGTACCAGATCTCCTGGTTGACCGGGTCGAACTGCGGCATGGCGGCGGCGTAGGCCGAGTACACCGCGCCCCACCCGCCGGGCTGGCGGGTTCCGTCGCCGCCGCCGTTGAAGTAGGCGATCTCCTTCGGACGGGAGACGTCGCGGATGTCGAACAGCCGCAGGCCCTGCTCGAAGGCGCTGCAGGCCAGGAGGTTGGGATTCTCCTCCTTGTCGATGTTGCAGTAATGGAAGTTGTAGCCGAACTGCAGGTCGCCGCCCCGCTCGATGGCGCCGCGGAAGATCTCGCTGTGGGCCAGCGAGAGGTTCTCCGGCATCATGATCTGGGTCTTGATCTTGGACACGATGGTCGGCTTGGTCTCGTCGGTGACGTCGATGATGCGGGCCGCGCCGAGACCGGCTTCGCTGACCTCGATGGCGTACGATTTGCCGTCGCGGTGGAAGTTGAGCGTGTGCTGGCCGATCTGGCCGTCGTCCCACTGCAGGGCGCTGACCAGCTTCACCTGGGGGTCCGGCTTGCGGGACTGGATCTCGCTGATGTCGTAGATCCCGATCCCGGTGCCGTGGGCCAGCGACTTGTTCGAGCCGTCGTTCCCGCTCCCGAGGCTCCCGCTGCTCCCGCCGTAGATCGTGTAGGGCCAGTCCTCGTTGATGTGCGAGAGGAACAGCCGGTTGCCGTCCAGGCTGGTGCTCATGCCGTGGATGCCGAGCTTGGCGAAGAACGTGGTCAGCAGGTGGGGGTTGGTCGGGTCGCTGGTGTCGATGGCCGAGACGATGCCCGGCGTCAGGCCGCCGGTGTAGTACGTCATCCCGTCATGGGCCCAGTTGCCCTCGTGGTTGACGGCGGTGATCGGGCCGTCGAACAGCTTCTTCGGGTGGGCGCAGTCGCCCTTGATGTCGTAGATGCCCATGAAGAAGGCGCCCTCGCCGTCCATCACGTCGGTGGCGGCCAGGAGCCCCCGGGCCTGGTTGACCTTGAGCGTCTCCCAGGGGTCCTTCATCCCCGCCGTGTCGATGTTCTCGGAGAACTTCGGGTGGGCCGGCTCCGACACGTCGAGCACGATCGTGCCGGGCTTGGTCACGATCGGGTTGACCTGGGTGTTCTTGCCGCTGGCGCCCAGGTTCACCGTCCGCTGGCTGTAGTAGGCGCACTGCCGGCCGGTCGTGTCCTTGTAGCGGGCCAGCTGCCACTCGGCGCCTTCGAACCCCTCCTTGGCACCGTAGTGGCCGACCTCTTCCATGTTGCAGGTGTAGCCCCGGGCGGAGCGGCCGCTCTGGCGATCGGCGATCGTCACCTCGCCGTCGAGCGGCGCGGTCTCGGGCTGCGAGCCGGGCCCGCAGTCGGCCTTGGGGACGGGCCCCTGGAACGTCTGGGTGTTCTCGCCCGTCGGGAAGTTGTAGTTGCGGTACAGCGGGACGTCGTCGGCGCCGGTGGCGCCGGCCCGGTTGTGCTGCAGCAGGGCCACTCCGCTCGCTCCTATGAGCAGCGAGGCGGCCAGCAGAGGGATGAGCTTCGATGAATTCCGCGATGAATGGCGCATGTGTGGTCTAACCCCCTCATATGGACGACCCGATTGTTTCATGGCCGCCTCCGGTGCCACTACCGACGAATGAGCGCAGTTCACGGCCGTTCACCCGCCAGATGGCGGGCGGGCCGGCGGCGGGGCGGTAATCCGGCCGGACGGTCGGCTCCCTCGTGTTGACACGAACGGCGACCGGGGAGTTCACTCAACGGTCTGTGTCGAGCGGGGGCGCCGTGACGGGCGATGGCGATGGGCCGGTGGCGACGCCGGCGCGACCGGCGTTCGACCCGGAGCTGAAGGCCGGCCTGGCCGTCGTCGGCGGGTTCTTCCCGCCGACGGTCACGCCCGACCTCATCGACTACATGCGGGAGGCCTACGCCTCGCCTCCCATCGAGGACACGCTGCGCGGCCGGGCCATCACGCTGGAAGACCTGACCATCGCCGGCTACCGCGGCGACCCGATCACCGTCTCCGTCCTCCGGCCGGCGGGGGCGTCGGGGCTGCGGCCGGGCGTGGTCTTCACCCATTCGAGCGGCATGATGTTCGGCGACCGGTTCAGCGGGATCGAGCTCGTCCTCGACTGGATCGAGCGGCTCGGTGCGGTCATGGTGACGAGCGAGTACCGGATGGCCCCCGAGTACCCCGATCCCTATCCCCGGGAGGACTGCAACGCCGCCCTCGAGTGGACGGCGGCCACCGCCGAGGAGCTCGGCATCCGGCGCGACCGGATCCTGATCGCCGGGGCCAGCGCCGGAGGCGGCATCACCGCCGGGCTGGCGCTGGCCGCCCGGGACCGCGGCGGGCCCGCGCTGTGCGGGCAGGTGCTCGATTACCCGATGCTCGACGATCGGGGCATCGCTCTCTCCACCCGCCAGTTCGACGGCGTCGGCGTGTGGGACCGCATCAGCAACGAGACGGGGTGGGCCGCCCTCCTCGGCGAGGCCCGGGGTGGGCCGGACGTGTCGGAGTACGCCGCACCGGCCCGGGTCACCGATCTCGGCAACCTGCCCCCGGCGTTCATCGATGTCGGCGTGTGCGAGATCTTCCGTGACGAAGCCGTCGCCTACGCCGGCGGCATCTGGGCCGCCGGCGGTGACGCCGAACTGCACGTGTGGGCCGGGGGCTTCCACGCCTTCGACATCTTCGCCCCCCACACAGCGTTGTCCCGGGGAATGATCCGCACCCGCGACGCCTGGGTCGAGAAGATCATCGAGGACTGACCATGCAGCAACTGCTGGCCAAGATCAGCGCGCTGGACCCCGAAGCGAGCCTGACCCTCCGGGTCATCGCCTGCTTCGACGAGCTCATCGTCGGCAATGTGAACACCCGGGCCCTGCTCAGCGCGGCCGCCTCCCTCGGCGGCTGCAACGCCGGCTTCCGGCAGGATCATCCGCCCCGCACGGTCAGGGTGACGCCGAGGGGCGAGCTCGCCCCGACCGACGGCGTCGACCCCGGCGGGCTCGTCCACCACGCCGACGGGCTGACCGTGTGGCTGGAGCGGGACGGCCCGAAGCACGCCAACGACGACATGATCCTCGAGCGCCTGGCGCTGGCCGTCCGCATCCGGTGCGGGCAGGGCCGGCAGGACCTCGACAACCGGCGGGACCTCGGCGTGGTCCTCGACGCCGCGGTCCCCGTCGAGGAGCGGCAGCTGTCGGCCAGCCGGCTCGGGCTCCGGACGACGACGACGTACCGCGTCGTGGCCGCGCCGCTCTTCGCCCTGTGGAGCTCGCGGCCGGGCGGCCCGGAGGACGTCGTCCCCACCGCCTTCGGGTCGCTCCACGCCGTGGTGGTCGGCCACGACTGCACCTCGGTCGACGCCACCTCGGCGGGCATCGGGATCGCCTGCGGGATCGAGCACCTGCCGCAATCGTTCCGCACCGCCGTCGTCGCCCTGCGGCTGTGCTCGCCGCCGGCCACACCGGTGGTCAATGCCGACGAGTACGGCGGCCTCATCGGTCTCCTGGCCGACGCCCCGGCCGACGGGCTCATGCCCGACGTCGACCTGCTCGAGGACGTGATGGCCCACGCCTGGGCCTGCCCCACGCTCGACGCCCTGATCCGGGCCGGGTCGCTCCGTCAGGCCGCCCGGCTGGGGGGCGTCCACCACAGCACGATGCAGTCCCGGGTCGACGTCATTACCGCCATGATGGGTTTCGACCCGATCGACGGCCTCGGCCGCACCCGGCTCGGCATCGCCTACCTCGTCTGGCGGCTCCGCCACTCCCGGGTGCTCGACCTCCCCGCCCCCAACGCCGCGGCGTCCGCCTCGGCCTGACGGCGGGCCGCCGGCGGGCGGGGCTCCACGTCGCACCTGGTGACGGCCAGGTAGCCGACGAGAACAGTGATGGCGACGGCGAGGACGATGCTCACCAGGCCGGTGCCGACGCCGAGCCCGCCGGCGCTATGGGAGATGCCGACCCAGTCGGCGAAGGACGCTCCCAGGGGCCGGGTGACGACATAGGCGAACCAGAAGGCCATGATGCCGTCGAACCGCAGGAAGCGGTAGCCGAGCGCCGGGATGGCCATGACGGCGGCGAACAGCAGGCCCGAGGTGAAGAAGCCGAGGTGCATCGTTCGAGCGGTGAGGTCGCCGGTGGCCGTCCCGAGGGCGAAGGTGGTCACCACCGTGGTCCAGTAGAAGCATTCCCGGCGGACGGTCGTGATGCTGTGGATCGACAGCGTCTTCTCGCTGCGCTGCCAGGCGATGAAGACGCCGGCCAGCACGATGGCGTAGAAGAGGGTCGAAACGGCGTAGGGCACGCCGAGCTGGACGTGCAGGAAGTCGGCGGCCATGGTCCCGAACACGCTGACCATGGCGACGGCCAGCCAGTAGACCCAGGCCACGTAGCGGCGGGCCCGGGCCTGGAGCGTCAGGGCCGCGACCAGCCCGGTGGCGCCGAACGCCACCGCCACGTAGGGGTTGAACCGGTGGGTGAGATAGTCGCTGGTCGTCTCGCCCATGCCGGTGGTGAGGACTTTGGCGATCCAGAAGACGGCCGTGACCTCGGGAACCTTGCTCGGCAGCTTCGTTCGCCGGACGGCCTCCGGGCGGGGCGCGTCGACGACAGGCGGGGGGAGGACGGTGGTCATGCCCGGCACTATCCGCACCGACCGGTGAGGGCTCCATGAACGATGACCGGAGAATTCGGACTTCCCGGTCGAGGCCCGCTGAAGGAGTCCTGGGATCTCTTGAGGCCGGTCGGTCGCATCCCCAGGCCACCGACTGGCGCGACCGGTTGCGCTCGAACGGTATTGACGGCCGTCGATACCCCATTCAGCGCAACCGGTCGACTCCCACGGCGCAGCTTCCGCCGGCGGCGACCGCCGCCGGTCCAGCGGTGATCGTGCTGGAGGACGTGCACTGGGCGGACCCGTCCTCCGTGGCGCTGCCGCTGGCGACCAGCGCCGCCGGCAGCGTGATGGTCCCGCTCCTCGACGCCTTCCGGACCGGCGCCGGTGTGCCCTACGCCGCCTACGGTCCCGACGCCGTCGAGGTCCAGGCCGCCCTGAACCGGCCGCTAGGTCTGACGCGGAAAGGGCCCGCGACCCGTGTGTCAGCCTCGAAGGACAACCCAGCGGTCAGTCCGTCGAGTGCCGACCGCTTGGACCGAACGCCAGGAACGGTCCCCACCGCTTGGCTTCACGCCGAGCGACGCACGACCTGTCGACGATGATCTTCTGCGGGTTGTCAATGGAGCCGGCGCCGCACCACTCGATGTCGCGGTCCTGGCGGTAGTTCCCGGCAACCCAGAGCACCCATGATCGTCGATTTCGTCGGAAGGAGCGTTGGGGTCGATCTGGCCCCACGGGTTCAGGGGACGGACCCAGGGGGGACGACCCATTCGGTCGGTTGCCCGGTGATCTCGGCGATGCGGTCGAAGTCGCTGTCGTAGTGGATCACCGTGACCGAGTGGCGTTCGGCGGTCGCGGCGACGAGGAGGTCGGGGATCTTCCCTGACCGCAACTGGCCGTGCTGGGAGAGTCCCCGCTGGACGTCCAGGGCCCGGTCCCAGATCTCGTCTGGCATCGGCAGCCATTCGTAGCCGAGTCGACGGTCAATCCGGACGGTCTCGTATTCAGCCTGGTTGCGGGTCGAGAAGAGAACCTCGAGTTCGACCATGGCGCAGGTTCCGACGAGACCGGCTTCGAGCAGCGTGGCCAGTCGTTCGGCCACGGCCGGGTGGGAGAGCCGGGCCAGCGCGCTCTTGTCGGCCAGGTAGCGGGCTACCGCCACGCGTCGGAAGTGTCGGCGAGATCGGGCAGGCCGCCACGGCGGAGTCGTTCGATGTCGCGCCGTCGGGCGGCCAGCGACGCCGCTTGGGCGAGGGCGGCGTTGACCGTCTCCTTCTTGGTCGTGGTGCCCAGGGCGGCCTGGGCGGCGGCCAGCAGATCATCGTCGATGTCGACCAGGGTCTTGGCCATCGTCCTCCCGTCTCGCGTATATCCGATCTCGACTTCTCAGGATACATCTCGTATCGTTGCGGGAGCCCACCACCTACCGTCGAAGGCCCGTCGCCGCCGCCAAGGCGTCTCACGATGATCGGAAGGACACCGCTTCTCCCGCTGCGGTGACCGGGGCGCAGAAGTCCCGGCCAGTCGACCTCCGCCGGCAGCGTCGTCGCCGTCAGCACGGCTGCTGGGATCACCTCATCGCCGCTCCCCTCTGGGTCGCCTACTCGGCCAATCTCGGCACGCTGCTCCGGACCTGTGACGCCGTCGGCGCCTGCCTGGCGGTTCCGGGTACGCCGCACTATCGGGAAGCTCTCGCGCGGGGCGACACGCTCCCGCGCCGGAGTTGCGTCCACTGGATCACCTCGTCAAAGGCCCGCTGGCTCAAGGACGAGCGGCGGCGGGGGAGCCGGATCGTGGCGGTGGAGCTGGCCGACGACGCCACCCGACTCGGCGATCTCCGTCCCGCCCGCCACCGGACGGTGATGCTCCTCGGCCACGAACACGCCGGAGTCCCGCTCGACGTCTGGGACCTCATCGACGAGGTGGTCGAGATCCCCATGGTCGGCCAAGGGGCCAGCCTCAACGTCGCCGTGGCCGGATCGCTGGTGCTCTACCGCCTCGCCGGCCTCTGTTGACTGACTCGAACCGCACCCCCGGTCCCGGAGCGGCCCGAAGCCGGCCGGAGGCCGGCGGAGCTCGATGACTACGAGCAGCTCCGTGACGGAGACACGACGGTGATCGAGGCATCCTCGCTCGCCGGCCTCGCTGACGCGCTGATCAAGGCCCGCATCGCCCGGGGATGGACGCAGCGAAGGCTGACCGAGGCGCTCGGAGTGGCCGAGCAACAGATCCAGCGCTACGAGTCGACCGCCTACCGGTCGGCCAGCCTGGCCCGCCTCTGCGACATCGCCGAGGCGCTCGCCGTCACGATCACCGAGCGGGCAGAATATTCGACCACGATCTC
>JAICYE010000248.1 GCA_025934385.1 Acidimicrobiia bacterium
GAAGGAAGCCCGAGATGCAGTCGAACAGCGTGGTCTTCCCGGCGCCGTTCTGGCCGATGAGGCCGAGGATCTTGCCCTGGCGGAGATCGAGGTCGACCTCGTCGACGGCGTGGATGCCGCCGAAGCGCTTGACAATGCCCCGGCAGGCGAGGAGGACGGGGGCGTCGTCGGCCGGCGGGGACGGCGGTTTCGCTGCCGCGGTGGCCGGCGCCTTCGGGCCCTGGCGGATGAACACCGAGCGCAGCAGGTCGGGCCGCTCCAGCAGGTCGGCCGTCGGACCGGTGAAGCGGACCTCGCCCTTCTCCATGAACACCGCCCGCTGGGCCAGCGTGAGGGCGACGTTGACCGACTGCTCGACGATCACGATCGTCGTGCCGGAGGCGTGGACGGTGCGCAGCACGCCGAGGAGGTGGCTGACGACGGTGGGGGCGAGGCCCAGCGACAGCTCGTCGACCAGCAGCAGCCGGGGCTTGGTCATGAACGCCTGGGCCAGGGCCAGCATCTGCTGCTCGCCGCCGGACAGGTAGCCGGCCGGCTGCGACGCCCGCTCGGCCAGGATCGGGAACAGGTCGAGGACCTCCTCCCGGGCGGCCTCGATGCGGGCGGTGTCCTTGCGGAAGGTCCAGGCCGCCAGCCGGAGGTGCTCGTCGACGGTGACCGTAGGGAAGATTCCCTTGCCGCCGGGCATGAGCGACACGCCGGCCCGGGTCACCGCTTCGGCGTCGGCGCCGGTGATGTCGCGGCCGTCGAAGGTGACCGTCCCGGCGGTCGGGTCGATCAGTCCGGCCATGGCCTTGAGCAGCGTCGACTTGCCGGCGCCGTTCGTGCCGAGGAGGGCGACGATCTCCCCCTCCTCGACGTCGAAGTCCACGCCGAAGAGCACCTGCACCGGCCCGTAGGCCACGTCGAGGCCTTGACAGGCGACGAGCGCGCTCAACGACGGCGGCCTCCGGACAGCGCCCCGGCCAGGAGGTCGACCTCGTCCTCGGGATGGTCGTCGTCGGCCCCCTGGTGCTCGGGGGCGTGGCGGTAGTCGGCCACCAGGCTCGGGACGAGCACGCCCCGGCGCTTCGCCACCGCCTTGAGGAAGCGGTCCCGCACGGCGAAGGCGACCTGGCCCAGCCCGCCGGGGACGACCAGCAGCACGGCCAGCAGGCTGGTGCCGGTGATCAGCAGCCGGTACTCGGCGCTGACGTTCTCCAACGCCCGCAACGAGAACACGCCGAGGAGAACGCCGCCGACGGACCCGAGCCCGCCGATCACCGCCATCGAGAACACCTCCAGGCTGGCGACGGGCTGGTAGCTCCCCACCCGCACGCCGTGGAGGACGATCACGTGCAACCCGCCGGCGATCCCGGCCAGCATCCCGGAGAACACGAAGCCCGACAGGATCACCCCGGTGGTCGGCACCGACGCCGCCTCGGCCGCCCGGCGGTTGTCGCGGGAGGCGATGAGCACCCGGCCGGCCCGGGCCCGGCGCACGCCCCGGGCCAGGAAGACGAACAGCACGAGGAAGCTCAGGCAGAGGAAGTACATGGCCCGGGCCCGCTCCAGCGGGAAGCGCTGCCAGAGGTAGGGACGCACCAGGCTCTCGGGGATGTAGTCGTGGAAGTACGTCGGGTTGAGGAAGTAGCCGTCGAGGGCCACGGCGAAGGCCAGCGTGGTGACGGCCAGGAACAGCCCCCGGATCCGCAAGGCCGGCAGCCCGACGAGCAGGGCCACGACGCCGCCGACGATGGCCGACACGAGCAGGGCCACGAACAGATCGGCGTGGAGTTTGGTGACGAGGTTGGCGGCGGTGACCGCGCCCATCCCCACGATGGCGAACTGGCCGAGGCTGATGTGGCCGCCCCAGCCGGTGAGCACGACCAGCGAGACGCCGACCATGGCCCAGACGAACGTGAGCGACAGCGTGGTCGTGGCGCTCGGCCCGTAGACGAACGGGGCGGCGACCGCGGCCACGGCCAGCAGGACGTAGAGCCCCCCCTTCACGCCCCGCACCTCGGGCAGGCGGCGCAGCTCGGTCGGGATCGGGCGGGCGACGGCGGTGTCCGTCCATGAGCTCTGGGTGTCGGACAGGCGGCCCATACGGTCGTGCTGCACCAGCAGCCCGGCCAGGATGACCAGCAGGAAGACGACGTCGGCCTCGGAGGGTCGGTTGCCGCTCCAGTACACGAGCTGCTCCAGCGCCCCCAGCCCGGCGGCGGCGAAGAAGGCCACCGGCAGCGACTCCATGCGGGCCAGCACCGCCGCCGCCAGGGCCGGCAGCAGCAGCTCCGGCCCGGCCAGCCCGGACGGGATGGCGCCCTTGGTCGGCACGGTCAGCACGTAGGTCAGCGCCGAGAGCCCGCCGGCCACGAACCACACCAGCGTCGATAGCTTGGCCACCGGGATGCCCAGCAGCCGGGCCCGGTCGAGATTCTCGGCCGAGGCCCGCATGGCGATGCCGGCGTCGGTCCGGCCGAGGAACCAGGCGAGGAGGGCGATCACCACCGGGACGACCGCCAGGATCAGGATGTGGTCCCCGGTGAAGATCACCGGAGCGATGCTGAACACCCGGCCGTGGAGCGGCGACCGGATGCCGCCGAGCGGCCCGGCATGGTGGGCGTGGAACAGTTCCGGAATCAGCAGCTCCATCCCGCCCAGCACCTGGGCCAGCCCGATGGTGGCCACGGTCAGCACGAGGCGCGACGAGCGGGCGAAGCGCCGGATCACCAGCAGCTCGACGATCCCGCCGAGGACGAGGCCGAGGGCCACCCCCAGGCCCATGGCGGCGAGATAGTTCCAGTGGTCCTTGACGTAGAGCTCCACGCCGACCAGGCCGGCCACCGAGCCGAGCGAGCCGTGGGCGAAGTTGACGATCCGGTTGGTGCGGTAGATGAGGATCAGTCCGATGGCCAGCAGCCCGTTGGCCGTGCCGAGGATGATCCCGGTCAGCACGATGCCGATCGGGGCGCCGTGAGGGAGGAGGGCGGCGGCCAGGGGCCAGGCGACGAGGACCGCCGCCGCCACGAGGAGCGGGCGGGGGACGCCCCGGGGTTCGGGGCGGGATCCGAGGCGGGGCCTCACCGTTCGGGGACGGTGGGATCGCTGGCGGGCCACTCACCGGGGCGGAACCGCCGCCCCGGCATGGTCTCGACGTAGGAGCCCTTCTCCTTGTTCTGCGGCGAGATGGTGTTGCGGTCCCAGTAGATCTCCCGGGCGTCCTGCGTCGGGGTGTAGCGGCCGGGGGTGAACTTCCAGGTGCCGGCCGGCCCGAAGCCCCCGGGATAGGCGTACATGCCCCGCTCGAACGTTTCGGGCGTGAGGTTGGGGCCGGCCTCCTGGAGGCCGATCACCATCGTGTACATCTCGTAGTAGAGGAGGTCGACGAGGTTCGACGGCTCCTCGTTCGGCCGGGCGATCTTGAATGCGTTGTATCCGGTGGTGGCCCGCAGCGGCTGGAGCGGACCGATGAAGGACAGGCCGAGCGAGTGCGACCACTCGTCCTGCTGGTAGAGCTGGCCGATGATGTCGAGGTCGATGAACGCCGCCCCGGTGATGATCCACTCCGGGGTGTAGCCCTGCTCCTGGGCCTTCGACGTGAGGAAGATCGGCAGGGCCGGGTCGCAGCCGCAGATGACGGTGGTGATCTTCTCGCTCTTGAGCTTGGCGATGATGCTGGCCGCCTGGTTCGACAGCGTGTTGAAGTCGAGCTTGTAGGCGATGCGGTCCTGGTTGGGATGGCCGGCGGCCTTGGCCACCTTCTCGCCGGCGTCGACGCACTGCTGGTACCAGGGGTTCTCGGGAGCGATGACGGCGGTGGTGCGGGGCTTGCCCTTCAGGTCGCCGCCGGCGTAGCGGGCCGGGCGGCCGGCCAGCCGCTTGTTCACGTAGTCGCTCACGCTCTGCTCGATGAACGTGCAGTCGGGCGTTGGGCTCCAGGCGTAGGGCCGCCGGCCGGCCATCCACTCGGCCGACATGTACGGCGCCCCGAAGCTCATGACTCCCCGGCGGGCCAGGGCGTCGTCGTAGGGGGCGGAGATGCCGATGATGTCGCCGAAGGCCTTGATCTCCTCGGCGGCCTTCACGGCGTCGGCCTCGACCTCCTCCTGCCCGCCGCCCTGCAGCTCGGTCTGGAAGTTGCCCTTCCCGTCGAAGAACACGAGCTTGATCTTCCGGCCGTAGAACTGGAACCGGGAGTTGAAGTAGTCGGCCAGGCCCTCCATCGTCCGCTTGATTTCCTCAGGCTTGACCGAGAACGTGGCCGACGGGCCGTTGTCGCTCGGCGCCGCCGAGAAGTCGGGCAGGCCGGCCAGCCGGGCCGAGATCGTGATCTCGGTGGCCGACACGCCCCGGTAGGTGGCGCCGCCGTTGTCGCCGGAGAAGACGACGCAGGGCGGCGCGTAGGGGTCGTTCGGTACCTGGGTCTTGCGGTTGCCGCAGGCGCCGATGCGGGGCGGGGCGGCGGCGGCCCTGCCGGCCCCGGCGGAACCGGCGGCGCCGTTGGCTCCGCCGTTGGTGCCGGAGCCGGGGGCGCCGTTGGCGGCGCGGCTGGCGCCGGCGGTGCTGCCGGAGCGGGCCAGCGGGCCGGAGTTCGTGGTGACGCCGCCGTTGTCGCCGTTGTCGACGGCACCCGGCGCGGCGGCGTCGGTGCCGGACGAGCTGCCGTCGCCGGCGGTGACGCCCGGAGCGGCGCCGGGCGCGAGGCCGGCCGGCCCGGCCGTGGCGACCGTCTTGACCTCGGGGCCCACGGTGGGGA
>JAICYE010000038.1 GCA_025934385.1 Acidimicrobiia bacterium
CGGGGCTGTGGCCCGCCGAGCGCGGCCAGCAGCCGCCCGGCCAGCACCTGGTCGCCGGTGGCGGCCATGCGGGTGAGGGCCTTCACCCGGGGGGCGGGGAGCGGCTCGAGCGGCGGGCCGAGGCCGCCGGCGTGGGCGGCCACCGACCGGGCCAGAGCGACGCGCTCGTCGATCTCCCGGCGGACCTTCCCGTAGAGCGGCGAGCCCTCCACCACCCCGGAGGTCCGCAGGAGGGCGTCGGCCCGGTCGGCCAGCCCGTCGATGTCGGGCGGCGGCGCATCGGGCGGTCGGGGGGCGTCGAGCTCGGCCAGGAAGCCCGCCAGCTCGCCGTTGACCGCCTTGACCACCGCCTGGGCCTTGGTCACCTGGGACAGCACCGGCACGGTGGTGGCCAGGGCGCCGAGCCGCTGGCGGTCCTCGGTGAAGCGGCGGGCCCGGATCTCCGAGCCGAGGTTGGGCGGCCGCCCCCCGGGCAGGATGGCCACCATCACCTCCTCCGGCAGCGGCTTGCCGCCGGATCCGGCGGCCGCGGGGCTTCGGGGCTGTCCCCCGGAGGCGAACCACAGCTGCTGGGGCGGGAGGCCGACGACGGCCGTCAACCACCAGTCGACCAGGGCGGCGAGGCCGGGATCGACCGACAGGAGCTCGGCCGCCAGCTGACCGAGGCGGGCCTCCAGCGGCCGGAGGGCGGCGTCCGGCAGGCGCTGGGCGAGGCCCCAGACGATGAGGTCGTGGAGAAGGCCGGCGGCTGAGCGGAGGTCAGGCGGCGTGGCCGCCACGCCGCCCACCGGCCCACCCAGGAGGGCGGCGGCCCGCCCGGCGGCGGAGGGTTCGTTCCCGTCGGCAGCCATCAGGGCCTGACGCTACATCGGGTGCCCCGACGACCGGTCCGCAGCGTCAGTCGCCGAACGGGTCCCCGCCATAATCGGGGAAGGGGATCGACGGCAGGCCGGGAACGGTGACAGCGTCGTCGTGGCCGGGCCGGGGCGACCTCGGCCCCCGGCGGCCGCCGGGGCCGGGCCCGGCGTCGTCGGGCTTCATCCACGGCGGCACCGTCTTCCCCTGCTTCGCCTGGACCATCTCGGTGACGACCCGGTGGAACCGGTGGGGGTCGCGCAGGTCGGTCACCGCCTTGAACCCCGACGCCTCGTTGGCCGACTCGATGCGGACGGTCGCGTAGCCCAGGATGCGCCCGGCCAGCGTCTGGATGAGCAGCACGTCGGTCACCTTCGACCACGGGATCCAGGCCAGTTGGCGCTTGACGACGCCCCAGGAGCGGATGAGCCGGAAGTCGGTGAGGGCGTAGCGGGTGTACCAGGCCTGGAGCCGGCGGATGACCAGCGTGGTGGCGACCACGCCGATGACCATGGTGCCGAGGATGGCGGCGATCGTGCCCCCGCCGTTGCCGACCGCGAAGCCGGTCACCAGGGCGATGACGACGATGATGAGGATCTCGTTGCTGGCCTCGAGCAGGAAGGCCGACGTCGCCGGCTCATCGACGAGGATGAAGACCTCGTCGTGGGTCAGGTACGACTGCAGGACCTCATCGGGGGTCGGAAGGATCCGTGAGAGAACCGGGTGGCGCCGGGACGGCCCGGCCCCCCGCCTAGTGACGCCCGAAGCCCGCGAGGAACTCCGCACCGCTGTGGATGACGTTCGTCACGAGATGGCCGATGTCGCCGAGGAACGGCCCGATGGCGTCGGAGGCGCCGCGAGGGTCGCGGTAGATGAAGACGACGACGAATGCAATCGTGAGCCAGACGAACCATTGACGCAGATTGATTGCCACCTTCACCACACCTCCCGCGCCGACGCCCCTGCTCGGCTTTCCGCCTGGGGGAGACTCTACCCGTATCGGCGATCGGGGGCAACCTGCACATCTGTGGACAGAGCCCTCATTGCGTCGCCAGTCCCACAGAAGTGGCACAACACTGGCGAAACTGGATCACAAGGGTGACTGCGCCCCCGCTGGTGGCAGCTGGAAAACCGCTGGTCAGCGGCCGTGGCCGGCCAGCTGCGCCGGTTCCGAGACCGGCTCGGCGTCCGGTTCGGCCTCCCGGGCGGCGGCGAGCGGAATCACGGGCCCCCCGGTTCCGTTCTGCGGTCCGCCGGTGGGGACGAGGTCGCCCTCGGCACGCTCGACGGCCGGCGGCCAGCCCCGGCGGAGCCCGCCGGTCGCCCGGACGAAGTGCCAGAACAGCGGCCCGACGACGACGCAGGCGCCGAGGAAGACGGCCAGCGGCACGTTCCCCATGTTGAGGAGCTTGAGGGCCGAGGCGGTGAGCACGAAGGCCAGCGCCCGGCGGATCACCCGGCCGGGGGCGACGGCCGACACCCGGGCGCCGATGTAGACGCCGGGGACGCTGCCGATCAGCAGCGAGGCGGTGAGACCGAACTTGAAGTCGCCGAAGAGGATGTGGCCCAGCGCCGCCGCCGCCACCAGGGGGACGGCCTGGATCAGGTCGGTCCCGACGAGCTCGGAGGCCTTGAGTTGGGGGTAGAGCAGCAGCAGCATCACGATGATCAGCGAGCCGGAGCCGACCGAGGTCATGCCCACGAGCAGCCCGCCGGCGATGCCGACCAGCAGTGTGGGCAGGGGCCGGATGCGCACCTCGGGGGCATGGTCGGCCACGCCGGCGGGGTCGGCGACCAGCCGGCCCTTGAGCGCCCGGCGCCGCACGTCGAGGAGGGCCCGCACGATCATCGTCCCCACGGCCAGGAGCAGGGCGACCCCCAGGGCGATCTTGATGTTGTTCTGGACGCCGGGGCCGTTGCCCAGCCGGCGCAGGATGAGCACCCCGATGAAGGCCGAGGGCATCGACCCCGCCACCAGCCATCCGACCAGGCGCTTGTTGACCGTCCCCCGCCGGAGGTGGACGGCGCCGCCGATCGGCTTCATCACCACCGCGGCCACCAGGTCGCTCGACACCGCCGCCAGGGGTTGCACCTTGAACAGGAGGACCAGGATCGGCGTCATGAGGGCGCCGCCGCCCATCCCCGTCAGCCCGACGGTGAAACCCACGATCAGCCCGGCCAGGGCGACGTAACCGTCGAGGTTGTGGAGCATGCGGGCCTCCCGGGGGTCCGAAGCACCGCCCCGGCCCTACCACCTTGTTGATTATCTTAACTCAGATGATCGACAAGGAGGCTAAAGGATGGCTGGGCGGCAGGGAAGAGTGGGCTGGGAGAATTTTCGGCGCTACCGCCGCCGGTTCCCCCTCCGAGGGCACGATTTCTCGACTAAGTCGACCGATTTAGGCGTAAGACTCGCCCGGGTGTGTGCCGGTTAGGTCTGGTACGTGCGGACGTCGGCCTCGTACTCGGCGGCCAGCTTCTGCACCCGGTCGGGCAGTTCGCCATGGGCCAGGTCGGCCAGGTTGACGACCTCGAGCACCGAGCGGAGGCTCGTCCGCACCGCCATCCACACCTCTCGGAGGTGCTCGGCCGGCCCGGGGTACGCCAGGGCGGCGAGGCTGGTGTCGTGGACGTTGGCCAGCGGCCCGTCGATGGCCCGGATCACGTCGGCCAGCGCGATCTCCTCGGCCGGACGGGCCAGCCAGTAGCCGCCCTCGGCGCCCCGCTGGCTGCGGAGGAGGTGGGCCCGCTTGAGGTCGGAGAGGATGCCGAGCAGGAACTTGAGCGGGATGTCCTGGGCCCGGGCGATGGTGTCGGCCTTCACCGGTTCGACGGACGAGACGGCGGCCAGCTGCACCATCGCCCGGACGGCGTAATCGACCTTCACCGAGATGCGCACGTCCTCAGTCTGTCGCAGTCGTGACCCCGGTGGGCGCACCCGGCGGCCGGCGGCCCCCCGCACGGCCGGCGTCGGCGGCTTCGGGTCAGCGCCGGCGGCGGCGCCGCCGGCTCAGCGCCGGGACCGCGGCCAGCGGGAGCACCGGCACGAGCACCGCCTTGGACTTGCCCTTGCCCTTGGTCGACGTCGACTTCGTCGATGTCGACTTCGTCGTCGTGGCCTTGCCCCGGCTGTTGGAGCTCGGCGGCTTCTTCCCCTTGGCGGCGGTGGGGGGAGTCGTGCCGCTCGACCGCTTCGCCGTCGTGCTCGTCGACGACTTCGGCGCCGTCGTGGTGGTGCTGGTGGAGGACTTCGGCGCCGACGGCGCGGTCGTGGTGGTCGACGGCGCCGAGTCCGCCTGGGCCTGGGTGATCTGGATGCTCACATGGCCCTCGTTGGAGTCGGAGTTGCCGTCGTTGGCCACGAAGCTGAAGGCGTCGACGTCCACGCCGGCCGGCGCCTGGTACAGGAAGCTCCCGTCGGGCCGCAGCGTCAGCTGCCCGGCCGGGCTCGACCGCAGGCCGAAGGTGATGGCGTCCTTCTCCGGGTCCCACCCGAGCTTGGCGATCGAGCCGGCGGCCTGGCGGTTCTGGGGCACGGCGACCCACCCGTCCTTCACCTGGGGCGGCTTGTTCGTCACGACCGTCACCCGTACGGTGGCCGGCTTGCTGGCGTTGCCGGCATTGTCGACGACGACGTAGGTGAACGAGTCGGAGCCGGTGAACGTCCCCGCCGGAGCGGTGTAGGCGATGCGGGTGCCGGTGCGCCGGGCCATGCCGCCGGCGGCCGTGCCGAGCTCGGCGTCGTCGGTGGGCGCGCCGTTGGCGTCGGCGAAGCGGGCCTCCTTGACGCCGCCCGGGACGTTGTCGTTGGCGGTCACGTCGATCGGCGTCTGGCGGCCGGAGCGGGTGGTGAGACTGTCGTCGACGGCCACCGGCGCCCGGGCGGCGGCGCCGCCGGCGGTCACGCTGACCTTGGCCGTCGACGACTCGCCGTCGGTATCGGTGACCCGGTACTCGAAGGTGTCGGTGCCGTTGAAGCCGCCGGTCGGCGTGTAGCCCACCTTCTGGTCGGGGCCGACCGTGGCCGAGCCGTGGGCCGGGTTCTTGATGACCGTGACGCTCTTCACGCCGTCGCACAGGCCCTTGTCGTTGGCCGTGACGTCGATGGTGACCGGGCCGCCGCCGGTGATCGTGGCGGCGTCGTCGACCGCCTCCGGCTTGTGGTCGACGTGGGCCAGGGTCACGTGGACGGTGGCGGTGGACGAGGCGCCCTTGGCGTCGGTCACGGTGTAGGTGAAGGTGTCGGGGCCGTGGTAGCAGGCGGCCGGCTGGTAGGCGACGTGATTGTCGGCCACCTGGGCCTGGCCGTGCTGGGGCGGACTCACGCTCTGGAGCGTGAGGGGGCCGTCGCCCTGGGGGGCCTTGTCGTTGGCCAGGACGTCGATCGAGAGCGGGGCGTCCTCGGGGCCGTCGGCCGAGTCGTCGGCGGCCTGGACGCCGGGGGCGGGAGCGGGGGCTGGGGCGGGGGCGGGGCCCGCGCCGGGGCCGGGGCCGGGGCCGTTGCCACCGCCGTTGCCGGACGGTGGCGGTGGCGTGACCATCAGCGCCGACATGGCCGTGATCCGGTTGTTGAGGTCCTTCCTCGAGGGGTCGCCGTACGAGGTGGCGTCGCCGAAGGCGAAGACCTGCCCGTTCGCCGTGACCAGGTAGTACCCCTGGCCGGTGGGGGTCGCGGCAATGTCGACGACCCGTTTGTCGGTGCGACCGAGGGCCGAGCCGAGATACGGGGCGTCGCCGAAGGTGAAGACGCCGCCGTCGGCGCCCACGAGCCAGTAGCCGTGACCGGTAGGGGTGGGAGCCAGGGCCTGGATCCGCTTGTTGAGGTCGTCGCCCTGGATCGAGCCGTAGTAGTTGGCGTCGCCGAACCCGTAGACCGAGCCGTCACTGAGGGCCATCCAATAGCCCTGGCCGGATGGGGTGGCGGCGAAGTCCACCACCGGCTTGCTCAGCCCCTCTCCGGCCAGGGAACCGAAGAACGGCGCGTCCCCGAAGGCGAAGACCCCGCCGTCGCTGGCCACCATCCAGTAGCCCCGCCCGCCAGGAGCGGCGGCCATCGCCGCGATCGGCCGGTTGAGCGGCTTGCCGCCCATCGAGCCGAAGTAGCCGGCGTCCCCGAAGGCGAAGACCCCGCCGTCGCTGGCCACCATCCAGTAACCGCCGGCGGTCGCCGTGGGGACGAAGCCCACGATGGGGTTGTTGAGCGGCACCGACCCGGCCGAGCCGAAGAACGGCGCCTGGCCGTAGTTGAAGACCCCGCCGTCGCTGCCGGCCAGCCAGTACCCCTGCGTGCCGGCCGCCGTGGCCCGTTCGGGGACGCGCCCGACGAACGCCCCCACCACGGCGGCGACCGTGACGACGGCGACCGCCAGAGCGGCGCCGCGTCGCGCCACTGCGCTGCGGAAACCCTTGCTGGCCACGGGGTCCCTCCGCCCGATCAGCGCACCTGCAACTCCAACGGCGTGTACCACTTATGTCTCAAAGCGCGCCGACGCTACCCCAGCAACACTGGCCCCGTCGAGTGGGAGATGCGGCCGATGTTCCGGCCCGCTTTGAAGCTCGCCCCGTCAGCCCTTGCAGCGGGGGTAGTTCGTGCAGTCCTCGGAGTAGCGGCAGGCCTGGTGGTACCGGTTCTGGTCGCGGTAGCGGTCGGAGCGGCAGTTCCACTGGCCTTCGTCACGGGGCGACGGACCGTAGTTCCCGTCGTAGCAGTCGCCCCGGTCGCCGCTGTAGCCGCAGGCGTCGTTGTAGCCGCCGCCGCCGTAGCCGTAGCCGTAGCCGTACGGGTAGCCGTAGCCGTAGGGGGGGTACCCGTAGTAGTAGCCGCAGCACCCGTCGTCGAAGTGGTCGTGATCGTGGCGGGCGTGTCCGCCGCCGCGGCCGTGATCGTCGCTGTCGCGGCTGCCGTGGCGGGTGCCGGAGCGGCCCGAGGCGGACTCGCCCGAGTGGCTCGAACCCGAGTGGCTGGAGCCGGAGCGGCCGGCACTCGAGTGGCCGGAGCCCGTGCTGCCGCCGCCGGAGTGACCGCCGCCGCCACCGCTGTGGTACCCGGAGTTGCCGCCACCGTGGCTGCCGCCGCCTCCCCCGCCGCCGCCGTGGGCGAACGCGCCCTGGGGCGTTCCGAACAGCATGAGTGCTCCCGCCAGCGCGGCGAGGAGGACGAATCGCTTCCGCATCGGCCCTGTCCCTTCGTGACCCCTCTTCGTGACCGGAAGCTTACGGACGATCCTGACAAATGGGACACCGCGGCCGGAAATGCCACCGTTTCTTCAGCAATCTCTCAGGCCGTCCGGCGTCAGGAGGTAGGCGCCGGAGGGGCGATCGCTCGACGAAACGAGGTCGGCGATGTGGCGGCCGACGGACTCCGGCCCGAGGGCGGGGCCCGACCGGCTGACGACCTCGTCGGGGTCGACACCGTCCCGCCGGGCGTAGGCGGCGACGGCCATGGCACCCAGGTCGGTGCCCGGAGTCAGCTTGGGGAGGACGGAGACGAACCGGATGCCCAGCCCGGCCCGCGCCGACTCGTCGGCGGCGTAGGCGGCGATGAAGCGGATCGTCGCCTTGGCGCCGGCGTAACCGCCGCTCAGCGGGGAGCCGAACAGCGCCGCGCCGCTGGAGAAGGCGATCACCGTGCTCTCCGGCGCCAGCGGGAGCAGCAGCGATTCCCGGATCCAGTGGAAGGCCTGCCGCACGTCGACCTCCCAGTTGCGGCTGAAGCTCTCCCACGTCTGGTGCTGGAGCGGGCGCATCAGCGGTGCGGCACCGGCGTTGAGGACCATCGTCCCCGGCCGGTACCGCTCGAGGAGCGTGCCGGCCACGACCGGGTCGGCGACGTCGGCGGTGACGATGGTGATCGACCCGCCGAGGGCGGACCGCAGCTGCTCCAGCTGTCCGGTGTTCCGGGCCACGGCCACGACCTCGGCGCCGGCGTCGTGGAGGGCGACGGCGATGGCCCGGCCGAAGCCGCGGCCGGCACCGGTCACGAGTGCGGTCGTTCCCTCGAGTTCCGTCCAGCTCATCACAAGCCTCCTTTGGAAGATTCGGTCGGCCGGGCAGACACCGCGGCCCGGCGAAAGTGGGCGGCGTCCGGAGCGCCCAGTTCGCCGATCGGCCGGTGTCGGTACGCTCGGGTCGACAAGGAGCGGGAGAGACGTGCTGCGATGGTGGAGTGGTGACGGCCGATCTGCTGACGAGGGCGAGGACGGGCGACGGCAACGCCTTCCGGGAACTGACGGAGCCGTACCGGCGCGAGCTGCAGGTGCACTGCTACCGGATGCTCGGTTCGTTCCAGGACGCCGAGGACGTTCTGCAGGACACGCTGCTCGCCGCCTGGCAGGGCCTCGGCGGCTTCGAGGGGCGCGCCTCCGCCCGCACCTGGCTCTACCGGATCGCCACCAACCGGTGCCTCAACGCCCTGCGGTCGAAGAAACGACGTCCGGCTGTGGAGTGGTCGCTCCCCGGGGTTGAGCCGCCCGAGCCGACCCGGCTCGGCGAGGTCCTCTGGCTCGAGCCCTATCCCGACGCGCTTCTCGAGGGGGCGGTCGGCGCGCCGCTCGGCCCGGAGGCCCGCTACGAAGCGACCGAGGCCGTCTCGCTGGCCTTCGTGACCGCCCTGCAGTTGCTCCCCGCCCGGCAGCGCGCCGTGCTGATCCTGCGCGACGTCCTCGGCTATCACGCCGACGAGGTGGCGGAGATGCTCGATTCGACGGTGGAGTCGGTCACCAGCGCGCTGAAGCGGGCCCGGGCGGCGCTGCAGAGCCGGCTGCCGGCGACCGGTGCCGAGCGCGACGCCCCGCCCACCCCCGGCTCACCGGCCGAGCAGGCGCTCGTGGACCGGTTCGTCCGGGCCTACCAGTCCGGCGACGTCGACGCCCTGGTGGCGCTGCTGACCGAGGACGTCTGCGTCTCCATGCCGCCGATGCCGTTCGAGTACCAGGGCCGCGACGTCGTGGCCCGCTTCTTCGCCACGATCATCCGCGCCGGCCGCACGTACGACCTCGTCCCCACCCGGGCCAACGGCCAGGTGGCCTTCGCCGCCTACCTCCGCTCCCCCGCCGGCGGCCTCCGCCACGGCGCCGGCCTCCTCGTCCTCACATTGGCCGGCGACCGGATCAGCGCCGTGACCCGGTTCGAGAGCGGCATCCTGTCCCGGTTCGGGATGCCCCACACGCTGCCGGACTGAGCAATGACACTCCAACTCATCGGCGCCGGCCTGGGCCGGACGGGGACCACGTCGCTCCGGCTCGCACTCCGGCAGCTCCTCGGCGGTCCCTGCTACCACATGATGGAGGTGTCCCCCCGGCCCGACCACGTGGCGGCGTGGCATGCGGCGGCGCTGGGGACGATGCCCGACTGGCACAGCCTCTTCAGCGGTTTCGTCGCCACGGTCGACTGGCCCGCAGCAGGGTTCTGGCCGGAGCTCTGCGAGGCCTTTCCCGATGCCGTCGTCCTCCTCTCCGTGCGGGAGAGCCCGGAGGTGTGGTGGAGGAGCGCCAGCCGGACCATCCTGCACGTGGCGGAGCGCGGCGCCGTTCCATCGGACGACGCCGATTGGTTCGCCATGTACCTCGACTTCCTGCGGAACCGCTTCACCCCGCAATGGCAGGACCGGGCGGCCGCCATGGAGGCCTACACCCGCCACAATGATGCCGTCCGGGCCCGGGTGCCGCCGGGCCACCTGGTCGAGTGGCGACCAGGCGACGGTTGGGAACCCCTCTGCGCCCCGCTGCGGGTCCCTGTTCCCAGCGAGCCCTTCCCCATGACCAACAGCACCGCCGAGTTCCGAGCCCGCGCCGGATGGGACGAAGCCGTCTGAGGTGGAGGCGCCGGTGCAGGCGCACGACACCGCTCACGTCTAAGTTCGTCGGGTGGCGAGCCGCAGTCTCCTCTGCCCCGAAGCGGTACGCGAGCCGGAGCGGTTCTTCGCCCGGCTGCGGGCCGAGCAGCCGGTGTCGTGGAACGACGAGCACCGCGCCTGGGTGGTGACCCGCCACGCCGACGTCGTGGCCGAACTCCGCAGCGGGCACCTCACCGCGGAGCGGATCCGGCCGTTCCGGGAACGGGCCGATCCACCGGCCGGCTCGGTCCTGGACCGCTCGCTGGCCGTTCTCGAACGGTGGCTGGTGTTCAAGGATCCGCCCGACCACGAGCGCCTGCGCCGGTTGGTCAGCCGGGCGTTCACCCCGTCGATCGTCCGGGGCCGGGACGCCCAGATCGCCGCCCTCGTCGACGGCCTGCTCGATGACGTGGCCGCCGCGGGTTCGACGTCGACGGTGGTCGACCTGGTGCAGGCCTTCGCCTATCCGCTGCCGGCCGTGGTGATCGCCGAGATGCTCGGGGTTCCGGCCGGGGACCGGGATCGGTTCAAGGCCTGGTCGGATCAGGTCACCACCATGGTGTTCGGCGCCCACGACCGCGCCGACCGCTTCGAGGTCGGCGCCGGAGGGCTGAGCGAGCTGGCCGCCTATCTCGCCGATCTCGTCGCCCACTACGAACGGCATCCGGCCGACAACCTCATCACCGTCCTGCTGGCCCGGGAGGGCGACGACGTCCTCAGCCGGGACGAGTTGGTCGCCACGGCCACGCTGCTCCTCTTCGCCGGCCACGAGACGACCACGAACCTGATCGCCAACGCCACCCTCGCTCTTCTGCGGGCCCCGGCCGAGGCGAAACGCCTTCGGGTCGACCCGAGCCTGCTCCCCTCGGCGGTGGAGGAGTTCATCCGCTTCGACGGGCCGGCGAAGGCGACGATGCGCCTGGTGGCGCGGGACC
>JAICYE010000548.1 GCA_025934385.1 Acidimicrobiia bacterium
ACGGTGCCGCCGGCGCCGTCGGCCCGGAGCTCGGCGGGCGCCCGGCCGATGGCCGCCGCCCGCCGGCGGAACTCGGCCTCGTCGGCGCCGCAGCACAGCACCAGCGCCGCCGAGTAGACCATCGACGCCGGGTCCCGGCCGGCCGCCTCGCACGCTCCCCGGACCCGGTCGCAGGCCGCCGTGAACCGCTCCAGCGGCTGGAAGGGAAGGTTGAACTCGGCGGCGTGGCGGGCGGCCAGCGCCGGTGTACGGCGGGCGCCGGCCCCGCCGACGATGATCGGCGGGTGCGGCTGCTGCAGGGGTTTCGGCAGCGCCGGCGACTCGTGCAGCTGGTAGTGGCGGCCGTCGAAGGAGAACCGCTTGCCCTCCGGCGTCGTCCACAGCCCGGTGATGACGGCCAGCTGCTCCTCGAGGCGGTCGAAGCGTTCGCCCAGCGGCGGGAACGGGATCCCGTAGGCGGCGTGCTCGTCCTCGTACCAGCCGGCGCCGAGGCCGAACTCGACCCGCCCGCCGCTCATGGCGTCGACCTCGGCCACCGCCACCGCCAGCGGGCCGGGGAGGCGGAAGGTGGCCGACGTGACCAGCGTCCCCAGCCGGATGCGGGACGTCTCCCGGGCCAGGCCGGCCAGCGTGACCCAGGCGTCGGTCGGCCCGGGGCGGGCGTCGGCCCCGGCCGGGTCGCCGCCGATGCGGAGGAAGTGGTCGGAGCGGAAGAAGGCGTCGAAGCCGAGCCGCTCGGCCTCCTGGGCCACGGCCAGCAGCCGCTCGTAGGAGGCGCCCTGCTGGGGTTCGGTGAAGATGCGCAGCGGAAGGCCCATGTGCGCAGCCTTGCCGCCGGGCCGGGCGCTACTCGAACGGAAGCGTGACGCCGGCGTCGACGACCAGGTTGTGGCCCCGGATGCAGCGCCCGGCCGGGGTGGTGAGGAAGGCGATGATCTCGGCGATCCGCTCCGGAGCGATGATGACGTCGGGCATCGATGCCCAGCGGGCCTCGAATGCCTCCCAGCCGCCGGGGTGGCTGGTGTCGGCCCACTTCCGGGCCGAGTCGGTGGCCACGAATCCCGGCAGCACGCTGTTGACGGCCACGTCGTTGGGCCGCAGTTCGACGGCCAGATAGCGGACCAGCTGCTCCAGCGCCGCCTTGGCCGCCCCCAGCAGGCCGTGGTTGGGCACCACACGGACGGAGTCGAACCCCGACACGGCGACGATCGTCCCCGGCCGGCCCTCCATGAGGGGCACGGCGCCCTGGGCGAGGAGGAGGAACGACTGCACCACCGTCCGCATCGTGAGGTCGAGGTGGCGGGCGCCGACGTCGGACAGCGGCTTGAAGGCGGTGGAGGCGGCATTGGCCACGAGGACGTCGAGCCGCCCGAAGCGCTCGCCGATCTCGGCCATGATCCCGGCCGGGACGTCTGCGTCGACCAGGTCGCCGGCCACCACCAGCGCCTCGGCGCCAAGGGCCCGGGCCTCCTTGGCGGCGGCTTCGGCGGCTTCCGCCTCCCGCCGGTAGTGGACGACGACGTCGTGGCCGCGCTCGGCGAACAGCAGCGCCGTGGCCCGGCCGATCCCCCGCGAGCTGCCGGTGACGAAGGCGACGGGCCGCCCGCCGGCGGTCACTTCCGGAACCGTCCGAAGTCCGGCTTGCGCTTCTCCTGGAAGGCCACCGTGCCCTCGGCCGACTCCTCGGTGTCGTAGTAGAGGGCCAGGCCGGTCATGCCGAGGGCGGCGATCCCCCGGATGTTCTCGGTGTCGGCGTTGAAGCTGGCCTTGGCCAGCTTGAGGGCGGTCGGACTCTTGTCCAGGATCTCGGCCGCCCAGGCCCGGGCCTCGTCCATCAGCCGCTCCTTGGGGACGACGGCGTTGACCGAGCCCATCTGCAGCGCTTCTTCGGCCGAGTACTGCCGGCAGAGGTACCAGATCT
>JAICYE010000568.1 GCA_025934385.1 Acidimicrobiia bacterium
AGGCGGCGGCGGGTTGGATGGAGCGGACGTTCGGCGTCAGCGTCGATCCGGCCCACGTCGTCAACTGCATCGGGACCAAGGAACTGGTCGCCTCCCTCCCGCACCTGCTTCGGCTGCGCGACCCGTCCCGCGACACCGTCCTCTACCCGGCGGTGTCGTACCCGACGTACGCCATGGGGGCGCAGCTCGGCGGCTGCCGGGCCGTGCCCGTTCCGCTCGGCGACGGCTGGCACCTCGACCTCTCGGCGGTCTCCGACGACGACGCCGCCCGGGCGCTCCTGCTGTGGGTCAACGAGCCCGGCAACCCGACCGGGTCGCAGAGCGCCGCCGGCCCCCTGGACGACGCCGTCGCCTGGGCCCGGGGCCGGGGCGTGATCGTGGCCAGCGACGAGTGCTACGTCGAGTTCAACTGGGACGACGCCGGTGAACCCGTCCCCGGAGCCACCGCTCTCGGCGCCGGGAGCGACGGCGTACTGGCCGTGCACTCGCTGTCGAAGCGGTCGAACATGGCCGGCTACCGCTGCGGATTCCTGGCCGGCGACGGCGACCTCGTCGCCTACGTCGCCTCGGTGCGGACCCACGCCGGGCTGATGGTGCCCGCCCCGATCCAGGCCGCCGCCACCGCCGCCTGGACCGACGACGCCCACGTCGAGGTCCAGAGGGCCCGCTACGGCGAACGGCGCCATACCGCCCGCTCCCGTCTGGCCGAGGCCGGCCTCGTCGACGCCGGCGGGCCGTCGTCGTTCTACCTCTGGGCCCGCTCCGTCGACCCGGCGGAGGACGGGTGGGCCATCACCGCCCGCCTGGCCGGGACCGGCACGCTGGTCGCGGCCGGCGACCTCTACGGCGAGGGTGGCGCCGGGTACGTCCGCATGGCCCTCGTCGAGCCGCTCGAACGGCTCGAGCTGGCCTTCGACCGCATGTCTCTCGTCGACCAACCCGCCGTCTCCACTGGAGGGACCCAGCCGTGACCGACCATGTGGGGGGACGCCCCCCCGGCCCGCCGGCCGAGCTCGCCGGCGAGATCACCGCCGCCTGGAACGCCCGCGACGAACCCGGGGCACTCACGCCCGAGACCGCCAAACGGGTGGAGGAGGCCATCGACCTTCTCGACCGGGGCGAGGCCCGGGTGGCCGAGGTCAGCGGCGGCGAGGTCATCGTCCACGAATGGCTGAAGCAGGCCATCCTGCTGTGCTTCCGGCTCCGGGGCCTCGAGACGATCGAGCTCGGCCCGTTCGAGTACCACGACCGCATCCCCCTCAAGCACGACTACGCCGCGGCCCGGGTGCGGGTCGTGCCGGGGGCGTCGGCCCGCTGGGGTTGCTAACACGCCCCCGGCGTCACGATGATGCCGTCGTACGTCAACATCGGCGCCTACGTCGGCGAGGGCAGCATGGTCGATACCTGGGCCACGGTCGGATCCTGCGCCCAGATCGGCCGGGGCGTGCACCTCTCCGGCGGCGTCGGCGTCGGCGGCGTCCTCGAGCCGCCCCAGGCCGCGCCGGTGGTCATCGAGGACGACGCCTTCGTGGGCTCCCGGTCGATCGTCGTCGAGGGCGCCCGGGTCCGCCGGGGGGCCAAGCTCGGCGCCGGGGTCGTGCTCACCGCCTCGACGCCGGTGATCGACAGCGCCACCGGCGACGAACTGGCCCGGGGGGTCGTGCCCGAGCGGGCGGTGGCCGTCCCGGCCACCCGCGTCAAGTCGTTCCCCGGCGGCGTCTTCGGGCTGTCGTGCGTGCTCGTGCTCCGGATCCGCGACGAGGGCGAGCCGCACGACAAGCTCGCCCTCAACCCCC
>JAICYE010000093.1 GCA_025934385.1 Acidimicrobiia bacterium
AGGTCGTGATGAGGCACGCGCTGGAATGCGTCATTCGCGGGCGAAGTCGTAGCCGCCGTTGCACGACGGGACGAGCGCCACCGTCCCGACCGTCAGCGCGACGAGCATCCGATGGGGCATCGCCCTACAGCGACAGCAGGAACTCCGTCAGGTCGTCGAGCTCCGCATCGGTGAAACGCAGCTGGAAGCGGGCGTTGTAGAACGGCAGGACGACGGTGCGGAGCGCCTGGCGGGCGGAGGCCGGTCCCGCGGGGGCGCCCTCGACGCCACCGGAACCCTGGTGGAAGTACGGCGCAGTGAAGCGGAGCCCGATGAGGGACGGGGTATCGAACCCGATCGGGTGGCCGTCCCGGTTGACCTCGCCGAGGTCGGCGGGGTCGCCGAACGGCGTCGGGCCGATGCGGTGCGGCTTGTTGTCGGTGAAGAACTTCCCCTCGTGGCAGGTGGCGCAGGCGGCGCTGGCGTTGGGCCCGAACTCGCCGCCGGGGTCGCGGATCGGACGCAGGTCCCGGAAGAGATGCTCGCCCCGGGCGGCCTTGGCAGGGTCGAAGTCCACGCCCGGCACGGCCTTGGGCGGCGTGATGGTCAGCATGAAGGCGGCCAGGGCGTCGAGTTCCCGGCCCGTCGGCTCCCGGGCGGCGTACATCTCCAGCGGCGACATGATCGCTCCCCGGGCCTGGTTCTGCAGCGTCGGGTTGCGGCCGTCCCAGCCGAACGGAGCGGTGCAGCACAGGCCGAAGAGGTGGGGCGTCTGCCGCCGGGCCAGCGGCTGGGCGCCGACCGGCCCGACGAGGTGCGTGCGTCCGTCGGTGAAGCCCGGGCCGGTGTGACAGGAGGAACAGGCCAGCCGCTGGCCCGTCGCCTCCGTGCCCTGGCTCGGCCGCTGGCCCCAGGCGTCGGTCGAGGAGAACAGCTCCTTCCCGAGCGCCACGAGTTGACGCTGCTCCTCGGGGCTCGTCGAACTGGCGGCGGGCGTGGCGGCGGGCGTGGCGGCCGCCGACCGGCGCGCCCCGCCGGCCCAGGCGAAGGCGGCCACGCCCAGGACGAACGGGATCAGCAGGACGGCGCGCCGCCCGTGCCTCACATCACCAGATTCGGACGGATCGGACCGTTGACCGGCCACCGCCAGGCGGCCGGCACGGCGGTGAGATCCAGCCTGGCCGTCCGCTGCTGCACCGCCCCGACAGCCGGCGTGGCGGCGGCGACCGCCTGGTTGGCGGCGGTGCCGGCCGGACCGAGATAGGTGGGCTCGCCCCGGGGGCCGCCGGACGGGGGCGTGGCCGACCCGCCGGTGATGCCGGGGAAGTCATCGCGGAACGGCTGCAACGCCTCGGCGGCGTTGTTCCGATCGCTGACGAACACGGTGCGGGCGACCGACGGCGTCAGCCCGCCGGGGTTGTCCCGGTTGATGAAGAGGTAGTAAGCGCCGGGCGGGGCGATCGTGCCGCCGGGCGGGGCCGTCACCTCGAGGTGGTCTCCGCTGGTCCGGTGGAAGGCCAGCTCGACCGTCCGGGCGTTGCTGTCCATGGCGTGCTGCTGGCTCGGGGGCTTGATCAGCACGACCGACTTCACCGCGGCGGCGTCCGGCGTGTCGAGGCCGAACGTCTCGCCCCAGGCGATCCCCGCCGGAGCGTGGGTTATCTTCGGCCGCGGGCCCCGGAACAGGTAGGGCGGGCTGTAGATCTCGAAGCTCGAGTCGCGGTTGTCGTTGGCGAACGGACCGCCCACCGTGCGGTTCGGGCCGAACAGCGTCCCGATGGGGGACACCCCGCCGAGCAGCACCCGGCCGTCGGCCAGGAGGGTGCCGCTGTAGTGGTAGGAGCGGTCCCGGGCCTGCGACGCCACCTTCGTCCACTTGCCGGTGCCGGGATCGTAGATCTCCGCCGAGTGGACGGGGACGTCGAAGCCGGGCGTCTCGGTGTGGCTGTTGCGGGCCCCGGCCATGGCGAGGACGGTGCCGTCGGGCAGCGGGATGCCGGCCGGCGACCAACGAGCCTCGTTCAGGTTGCCGGTCATGTCGTTGGTCACGTGCCCGGCCATGTCCACGGTGGTGAGTGTGGAGAACGGCACGGCCACGTACCCCCCGGGCGACGGGCCGAGGGCGCCGCCGAACACCAGGACGGTCGCCTTGTCGTAGGGGGGCTTGAGCGGCAGCATGACCGAGGACGGGATGTCGCGGGCCATGCCGAACGGGGCGAGGCCGGTGACCTGCCAGGTCTTCTTGGCCGGGTCGTAGAGCTGCTGGAGGCCCCACAGCGCCTCGTCGACCCCCTCACCTTCGGGCGCCCACATCTCCCCGGCACCGGGGTAGAAGATCTGGCCGTTGGGCATCAGGTGCAGCCGGGCGATGAACGGTAGCGAGTTCTCCGACTGCGGCCCGACGTAGTTCTCCGTCCACTGGTTGGTGGCCGGATCGAAGGTCTCGGTGCGGCGTACGCTCCCGAGCTGCGTCGGTTTGATGAGCCGGATCACCCCGCTGGCGACGAGGAACTTCCCGTCGGGCAGCTCCACCAGCGTGGGGTACCAGCGGGGGTGGTGCATGTCCCCCACCACGCTGAAGTTGTTGGTGGCCGGGTCGAAGATGCGGGTGGTCTTGAGCCCGCCGAGCTCGATCGCCCCGACGTCGGCCGGGTCGCCGTGGGACCGCTGCATCAGGGCGGGCTCGTTGTACCAGTCGATACCGCCGGCGATCAGGACCCGCCCGTCCGCCATCCCCGCCAGGTCGGAGCAGAACAGGTCCATGTCGTTCCAGTTGTGGTCGTTGGGCGAGTTGTTGGGCCGGTGCCCCGGCCCTCCCAGCGCCGCCCACGTGCTGCCGACGAGGCCGTCACCCGCCTGGCCGGGGACGCCGGCCGTGCCGAGCGGGTCGTCGCTCCAGCGCTGGTTGGGCTTTTCGTGGTTCGTGCCCCCGCCCGTGGAGGGCGTCGGGACCTGGAACGTCGGGCTGCCGCCCCGCACGTCGAGGACGCGGGCCTCGTCGTTCTGGGCCATCGGGGACATCTGCCAGCCGTAGGACTGGTCGACGTTCTCGTTCCCCTCGAGCCCGTCCCAGTAGAGGACGCGGCCGTCGGGCAGGGCGATCATGTCGGACGCCGCCGGCTTGCAGCGGAGCTGGCCGTTCTCCCAGCCCTCCTTCTGGATGGGCTGGCAGCGTGGGACGGCCGCGCCGCCCTCCTCGAACGGTTGGATCCAGGCTCCGACCTTGGCCAGGGCCGAGTCGATTGTCGGGTCCGCCGCGCTCGGCCGGGGCAGCGCCACGAGGCTCGTGACGACGACCAGCGCCGAGGCCAGGGCGGAAGCTCGCCCACGATGCCGCCGCATTGTCTTCCTCCCCTGTGGGTTTGGGGGCCTTTCTAGTCGCCGATGACCCGTCAGGGAAAGCTCCCGAACGCGCATCACCGCCTCCGGCGGGTCGCCCCCGACAACCGTCCCGCCAAAAGGACCCGGCCCTTGTTCATGGCTACCAGTATCAGGTAGTGAACTACTACCGATAAATGGTAGTGTGGGTCGTGGACGAGACGCCGTTCCCCCACTACGGGCCATTGGACGCCGAGCAGGTCACCGGCCGGGACGAGGAAGCGGCCGATCTGGTCGGCCGGTTGCTCCAGCGGCGGCCGGTGGCACTGGTCGGTCCCCGCCGCTTCGGGAAGACCAGCCTGCTCCGGCACGCGCTCTGGCGGCTCGACGAGGTCGAGCCGACCAGCGCGGTGTGGGTCGACCTGTACGGCGTGACCTCGCCGGCCGACTTCGCGGTCCGCCTCGATCAGGCGCTGGTGACCGTGCGAGGGCCACTCCGGGAGGTCCTCGACAGCATCGCCGGCGGCCTGTCGGTCCAACTCGGCGTGCTCCACGTCGAGCTCCGGCGGGCGAGCCGAGGCCTGGACCCGGTCGGGGCCGTCCACGGCTTGCTCGACGTCCTGCTGCGGGCGGCGACACGAGAACGCGTCGTCCTGGCGCTCGACGAGTTCGCCGACGTGGCCGACGTCAACGGCCTCGAAGCGTTGCTCCGAACCCATCTTCAGCACCATTACCGGAGCCTGGGGCTCGTCTTCGCCGGCTCCCGGCCTTCGATGATGCGCACCATCTTCGGCCACCGTGACCGGCCCTTCTTCGCCCAAGCCGACGTCGTCGAGGTCGGGCCGCTCTCCCGGGCGGCCGTCACCACCTTGATCCACGAAGGTTTCGCCGCCACCGGCCGGCGGGCCGGCCCCGTGGCCATGCGGGTCGTCAGCTTCGGACAGGGACATCCTCAGCGCTGCATGCTCCTTGCCGACTCCGCCTGGCAACGCACCCCGGAGGGGTCCGAAGCGACCGACGAGACCTGGGAGGCGGCACTGGCCGGGGTCTGCCAGGCCGTCGCCGGCACGCTCAGCGCCCTCTACGCCGAACTGCCCGGCGCCCAGGGCCCCGTGCTGCGAGCCGTCGCCCGCACCGGCTCTCCGTTCGCGGCCGCCGAAGCCCGCTTCCACGACCTGTCCAACAGCTCGATCACCGTCGCTCGCGACGCGCTGGTTCGCGACGGTCATCTCACCCGGCACGACGACGGCAAGGTCACCATCGTCGATCCCTTGCTGGCCGACTGGTTGCGGCGGACCTTCCTGTAGCCCAGACCGCGCCGGTGCCGGGGCGGGGCTCTTCAACGCCTGACGACGCCGGTTCCCCGCTCACCCGGCCCGAACGCGCATCACCGCCTCCGGCGGGTCGCCCGGGCTGGCTGGGGACAGCCCTGCGACTACGACACCTGAGGCGGTGAGGACCCTGCGAGCGGGATCGCAGGAGGCACGTCCATCACGATACGGAAACCCCTGATCGGGCAACAGCCCGCTACCCGGCATCTCAGGGGTGGGGCCACCCCTACCGCCGGCCGGCCCTATTCCTCGCCGCAGTTCTCCGGGCCGTGGTCGTACCGCCAGGAGCCGTAGTGGTAGTGGGACCCCCGGTAGTTGTAGCCCCAGTTGTCCCACCCGTACTGGCAGTGGTTGTGCTGGGCGAGGGCCGCCGCCGGGGTTCCCAGGACGACGAGACTTCCCAGCACAGCGACGGCGAAAAGACGTCTCATGAGGCCCCCTTGGATCGCCTGAGCGTCAGAGGGACCTTACCCAGGTTGGCCGTCTGGCTGCGCCGGGCCCCAGCCAGCGAGACAGAGCCGGGGATCGCTGAGGAGCACCTCGCGGGCCGCACCGGCCGCCGGCATCGCCTCGGCCACGACCAGACTCAGCGTGCAGCGCACACCGGCGGCGGGATGCTCGGCGAGGACGGCGTCGAGGACTCCTCGCAGGTCATCCGCCGAAGGGTCTTCGAAGCGCTCGCCGAGCTCCGACTCGAAGGTGTCGAGGACCCCCGTCGAGAGCCGCTCCACCACCGCCGACAGGCGGGCCCCCGACCGCTTCCGCAACGCGCCGGCGAGGAGCCCCGCCAGGTTCTTCAGCCGCCGGGGGTCGAGCTTGCTCCCGAGGAGGTCCTTGACGACCTCGGTGGCGAGCGCCGGCGGAAGGCCTCGCAGAAGCCGGTCGAGGTCCTCCGGCGACAGCTCGCCGACGGCGTCGTCGAGGAGACGCCGCCCATTCTCCTCGAGGTCGCGCCCTTCGTCGCTCCCGGCGGCTTCTCCGGCCATGCTGCAAGCGTATTCCGGCCTCGGCGCCCACCCCGGCACTGGGGGAGGCACTGTCCCTTGGCCGTCGGGCCCGAACGCGCATCACCGCCTCCGGCGGTCTCGCTCGGGCTGGCTGGGGACAGCCCTGCGACTACGACACCTGAGGCGGTGAGGACCCTGCGAGCGGGATCGCAGGAGGCACGTCCATCACGATACGGAAACCGCCGATCGGGCAACAGCCCGCTACCCGGCGTCTTGGGGGTGGGGTCAGCACCACCCCGGTCCGGGCGGGCGGGACCGGTTTGACGGTCACTGGCCCGACGACTGGCCCCGGTGCTCGTTCTGGCAGTTGATGACCGCGCCCAGGAAGGCGTGTTCCGCCGAGTGGCAGTCGGGCGTCGGGCTCTCGGAAGCCGACGTCCGGGCGTGCGTGGGCGCGACTGCGGCAGCTCCCGCCACGCCCCCGGCCCCGAGCACCAGGGCGGCAGCGCACGTCACACCGGCCACCGACTTCCACAACCTCTGGCTCCTCATCGCAAGCCTCCCAATCCTTTTCAGTCGAAGTGCCGCGGGTCTACCCCGAGATCGCGTGCATGATGCACCTTTTCGACCGAATCGCACCGTCAGGGGTGGGCGCTGAGGGTCTCGAACCCCCGACCTCCGCCTTGTAAGGGCGGCGCTCTTCCAGCTGAGCTAAGCGCCCGATGGTTTCATCCTGCCATGCCGGTGCGGCGCCGAACCGGACGAAACGCCCAAGGCGCGCCGGGCGGCGGATGGCCGCCGCGGAAGGCGGGTACACGGGCGGCGACGGGCGGAAAGGAGCGTCGCGATGGGTATCGGCGTCAGCATCTTCCTGATGGCGGTGGGGGCGATCCTGGCCTTCGCCGTGCACGTGCCGGCCAAGGGGATCGATCTCGGGACCGTCGGCGTGATCCTGATCATCCTGGGCCTGGTCGGGCTGCTGGCCAGCCTGGCGTTCTGGGAGGACTGGACGCCGCGACGCCGGACCGTGGCCTACGACGACCGACCGGACGTGGTCGTCCGGCGCCGGCGGCCTCGGGTCGTCGGCGTGGCCGGAGACGACGACGGCATGATTGAGATCGTCGAGGACCGGCCCGTGGTCGAACGGTGCCGGGTCACCACCCGCCGGACGACGTCCTATGACGGGTTCTGACTGGCGGTGGCGCTGGACGGCGGAGCGGCGGCGGCGTCCTCTTCCGAGCCGACCTCCAGGCCGGCGGCCGCCAGGGCGGCGGCCGTCACCCCTCGGCCGGGGACGAGGCGGCGGCTGAACGTGCCGTCGTAGACGCTGGCCGTCCCGCAGGACGGGCTCCGGGCCTTGAGCACCGCCCGGCTGGCGCCCACGGCCCGGGCCACCGCCACCGCCGCCTCCGCCCCCCGGCGGTAGGCCGCGGTCACGTCCTCGCCGTCGACATTGACGACCCGCGCCGCCCGGGCGCCCTCCGACCGTTCCCCGGCGACGCCGCCGCCGGACCCGTCGCCGTCCTGCAGCTCGGCCGCCGGCCGGGGCGTGGGCAGGCCCCCGAGCACCTCGGGGCAGACGGGGATGAGCCGATACCGCTGCGCCAGCTCGTCGACGACCGCCCGCGGCGAACCCCGTCCCTCGTGGTTGCAGGCCACGCCGAGGAGGCAGGCCGAGATGATCAGCGGCGGCTTCTCCCGCTCGTCCACGCCCCCAGTTTGCCCGCCGCCCGCCGCCCGCCGCCCGCGAACAGGCGTTCCTCACCAGGGCATCGGCGCGGTGAAGAACGCCCGTTGCAGGGGAGAGCCCCGCCGACCGCAACCGGCGTTCCATTTCCGCTCCATCCCGGTAAACGAACGCCAGTTGAAGGCGGCGGGGCCAGGCCGGGGGGACCGGCGTTCCTCACCGCGGCGTCAGCCCAGTGAGGAACCCCAGGTGGGGGGGCACACGCGTAGCCGGCGGCCGGGACC
>JAICYE010000414.1 GCA_025934385.1 Acidimicrobiia bacterium
GATCCGAGACCTCGTCCTTGGTGAGATGGGTCGCCGGGCCCACGAGGTGGCTGGGCGGCTGGCCGGCGAGCTGGATGATGTACTCGCCGAGGTCGGTCTCGACCACCTCGATGCCGTCGGCCTCGAGGGCGGCGTTGAGGTGGACTTCCTCGGTCGCCATCGACTTCGACTTGACCGCCAGCCGCACGCCCTCGGCCCGGGCGATGTCGAGGACGATGCGCCGGGCCTCCTCCGGTCCGGCCGCCCGGTGGACGGTCACCCCGATCGACTCCAGCTTCGCCTGCAGCCGGTCGAGCCACCCATCGAGGTCGGCCAGCACCTCCCGGCGTATGGCCGTCCCCCGCCGGCGCTTCTCGACCATGTCGGGGTCGGTTCGGGCCGCCGTCCCCTCGGCGCCCAGCGCCGCCGTCACCTTGGCCAGCGCCGTCTGCAGGTCGGTGTCGCCGATCGCCCGGCGGGCCCGGTCGGCCAGCGACAGCCGGGCGGCGGCGGCGACGTCGAGGCTCATCGCTGATCGCCTCGGGGGAGGCTGGTAGAGCCCCCCAAAGCCCGCCCGAGCAGCTCCGCCACGTGGACGGGCTCCGGGCCCTGGCCCGTCCGGCGCCGCCGGCCGGCCAGGTGGAGGAGGCAGCCCGAGTCGCAGGCGGCCAGGTAGTCGGCGCCGGTGACGGCGGCCTGGGCCAGCTTGTCGTCGGCCATGGGCGCGGAGATCTCGCCGTGCTTGGCGGCGAACGTGCCGCCGAAGCCGCAGCACTGCTCGGGTTCGGCCATCTCCACCACGGTCGCTCCGGCCGCCTCCAGCAGCCGCCGGCCCGACGACTTGAGCCCGAGGATCCGCAGGCCGTGGCAGGCGTCGTGGACAGTGACGGTCACCGCCGGGTCGAGCGGCGCGGCCTGTGCCAGCCGGTCCACCGCGTCGAGCCGGTCGACGAGGAACGAGGTGAGCTCGTAGGTGTGGGCGGCGACGGCCTGGGCCCGGTCCGCCCAGGCGCCGTCGAGAATGCGGGAATACCAGTGGTGCACCATCGCCGCGCAGGAGCCCGAGGGCGTGACCACCGCGTCATAGGGCTCGAACACCTCCACGAAGTGCCGGGCCAGCACCGCCGCCGCCTCCGGCTCGCCGGTGTTGAGCGCCGGCTGCCCGCAGCACGACTGCGCCTCGGGGAAGGCCACGGTGCAGCCGGCCGCCTCCAGCAGGCGCACCGCCGCCACCCCCGCCTCCGGCGCGAGCTGGTCGACCAGACAGGTGACGAACAGCGCGACCTCCACGGCCATCGGCGCAGAGTAACCCCCTCGGTACCATCACCGGGATGGAAGCCCCCGAGATCTCCGTTCTCGTCGACACCGGGGGGTGGCCCGACGACGCGGCCCGCTTTCTCGCCTCGCTCGAGCGCCACGGCGGCGGTCGCTCCGTCGAGGTGGTCGCCGCCGACGCCGCCGGCGGTTTCGGAGCGGCCCAGACGCGGGCGCTGGCCACGGCGTCGGGCGGAATCGTCCTGATCATCGACACCTCGCTGGAGCTGACCGGCGACCTCGTCGGGGATCTCGTCACCGCCCTCGCCGACCCCGCCGTGGCCGTCGCCGGTCCGTTCGGGCTGGCCACCGGGAACCTGTGCGACTACGAGGAGCGCACCGCCGGCGACGTCGCCGCCGTGCAGGGCTACTGCCTCGCCGCCCGGCGGGCCGACCTGGTCGCCATCGGCGGCGTCCAGGAGCGCTTCACCTGGTACCGCAACGCCGACATCGACGTGTCGCTCCGGCTCCGCACGCTGGGCGAGCCGCCCGTCCGTCGGGCGGTGGCCGCCGGCGCCGAGCACTGCACCCGCCACACCCACCGGGCCTGGGAGGCCACCCCCGAGGCCGACCGGGGAGAGCTGAGCCGGCACAACATGGGGATCGTCCACGAGGTCTTCTTCGACCGGAAGGACCTCGCCGTCCCCTGAGCGCACCGCCGGCTACGCCGTCTGCTTGAGCTTCAGCTCCTCGTGGCGGACCTCGGCCTGGTTGGTGCGGAGCAGCAGCCGGATCAGCCACCAGCCCGGGTCGATCTGCCCGCCGGCCAGGGCGAAGCGGGCCGACGTCGGGGCGGCGTGGTGGTTGTTGTGCAGCCCCTCGCCGCCGGAGATCCAGGCCAGCCACTGGTTGTTGGTGGCCAGGTTGTCGTAGGGCCGCTTCCCGTAGGTATGGCCGACGGCGTTGACGGCGGCGCTGATCGACAGGTAGGCGACGGTGTGGACGCCGGCGGCCAGCAACCCGGCCAGCGGGCCCAGCACCCAGATCAGGAGCCCGATGCCGAGGGCCAGACCGGCGTAGGCGTGGTCGAAGACGGCCCGGTCGAGCCGGTCGGGCGGCAGGTCCCGGGAGTACTTGGTGACGGTCACGCCGTCGCGGATGGTGTCGCGGTAGAGCTTCACGTTCCCGAGCTGGACGGCCCAGAAGCCCAGCACGATGGGGCTGTGGGGATCCTGCGGCGTATCGGAGAAGGCGTGGTGCTTCCGGTGGACCGCCACCCAGGCCCGGGGCGTGATCCCGGTCGTCATCCAGAGAACAGCCCGGAACGCCAGCGCCACGAACGGCCGCACCGTGAGCGATCGGTGGGAGAGGACCCGGTGGAGGTATACGGTCGTAGCGAGAACCGACACCTCGGTGACGAGGGCGGCCGCGATGAGCGTGCGTGCGATGGGCATCGCTCTACGCTAGCCTACCGACTAGTCGGTAGGCAAAAGAGGGGGCACTGTGACGGAGTCGAAGGGCGGGCGGCCCGGTCGGCCCCGTCACAACGTGGTGGCGGCAGCCGAACGCACCGTGGGGTCGCCATGAGCGCCCTGGCCACGCCCACGCCGACCACGCGGGACATGATCCTGGCGGTGGCGACGCGCCGCTTCGCCGACCAGGGCTACGCCGAGACGAGCCTCAACGACATCGCCGACGAGGTCGGGATCCGGC
>JAICYE010000082.1 GCA_025934385.1 Acidimicrobiia bacterium
CGACCTGGCCCGGCGCTGGCGGGCCCCGGCCGCACGACTCCAGGCGCCCATGCCCGACGTCGCCAACTTCGACCACTGGTTCGAACCCCGGCAGTGGGCCTGGGTCCAGTCGCTGCGCGACGCCATCCTGGCCCTCGACTGCCAGGACCACGAGCGGGCCTTCCTCCTCGTCGTCTTCAGCTCGACCCTCCGCTGGGTGTCGAACGCCGACGACCAGTCGCAGAAGACCTATGTCTCCGGCACCCACCGGAAGCGTCCCCCGCCGGTCGCCACGGTGTTCTGGCGGTTCCTCGACCGGGCCACGGGCGGGCTCGCCGATCTCGACCGCCGGCGGGCTCCCGACGCCGCCGTCCGCATCCCCGGCGCCGCCTGTGCCACCGCCCTCGGGCTGGCGGCGGAATCGGTCGACCTGGCGGTCACGTCGCCGCCCTATCTCGACTCGGTCGACT
Source organism: Acidimicrobiia bacterium (assembly GCA_025934385.1). The sequence continues at coordinate 450 of JAICYE010000082.1, forward strand.
ACCCCTACAACATGATGCTGGAGTACTTCTGGCTCGGACCGCTGCTCGGCGTACCCGACCGCAGGAGCTTCAACGCCCTGCGGCGCCGGCCGGTCGGGGCCAAGAATCCGGCCGAACCCCGAGCGCTGCCGGCGGCGCTCGACGGTCTCGTCGCGCTCGACGCCCTGCCCCCGGCCCGTCGGGCGGCGGCGACGACGTACTTCGCCCTCATGGACCGGCACTTCGCCGAGATGGCCCGGGTACTGAAACCGGGTGCCCGTTACGTCTTCGTCGTGGGCAACAGCCAGACCCGCCTCGAACTCGTCCCGCTCCACGACGCCCTCGTCCGCCTGGCGGCCGGCGCCGGCCTCGGCCTGGAACGGGCCTTCGGCTACCGGATCCGGCGCCACTACATGAAGTTCCCGCGGGGCGGCCGGGGCGGGATCATCCTCCTCGACTGGGTGCTGGTCTTCCGCCGACAGGCGGCGACGGCGACGCCCGAGCCGTTACCCCGGCACTGGCTGACGCTGGCGCCGGGAGCGGTGGCGCACTGACCTCAGCCGGAGGACGTCAGCCCGACAGCGCCCGGTCGATCCGCACCAGCAGGCCGTGGAGCGGAGCCAGGCTCAGCGGCCGGGTGACGACCTCGACCACGCCGGCCCGGAACAGCGCCACCCGCCCGCAGATGTCGAGGTCGGCGGAGACCACCACCACCGCCGGACGCCGGCGCGCCGGACGGGAGGCCGCCAGCAGCAGCTCGGTCACCTCCAGGGCGTCGAAGCCCGGCGTCTGGTCGTCGACGATCACGACGTCGAAGGCCTCGGCGCCCAGGGCGACGAGCGCCTGCTGCGTGCCCCACGCCTCCTCGGCGCGATGGCCGAGGACGCTGACCTCGACACAGATCAGGTCCCGGCGGTCCTCGTCGGCATCGACGACCAGTACCCGCAACGGGCGCTGGCGGGCCCGGACGGGACGCTTCTGCGGGGGTCGGGGCGACCCCGGATGACCCAGCCCTGGATGTCGCTGCATGACCGGTCGCTTCTTGGTCCGCCTGTCCGATCCCTCCCCGTTTAAGGGGGATTTTGCATTGCCGCGACGTTGACGGCCGCGGGCGGGCTGCAAGGATCGCGTCATGCGCCGGCTCGCCGTCCTGCTCGTCGTGGCCACGACCCTGACGCTTCCGGGCGTGCGGGCCGGGGCGGAGCGGCCGGCCTACCCGCCGACCCGGGTCGCCGACGTCGTCGACCACCTCCACGGCGTCGACGTCCACGACCCGTACCGCTGGCTGGAGGACGGCGCCTCCCCCGAGGTCCAGGCCTGGGCCAGGGACCAGAACGACTTCGCCCGCCGCCGGCTCGACAAGCTCCCCGGGCGGGACTGGCTGGCCAAGCGCCTCCACGACGTGTCCTACGTCGACAGCGTCGGCGTCCCCCGCCGGGAGGGCAACCGGCTGTTCTTCCTGCACCGCAAGGCCGACCAGGAGAAGGCCGTCCTCTACTGGCGGAGCGGCACCGACGGCGTCGACCACGTCCTCGTCGACCCCAACGCCCTGTCCACGGCCGCCTCGCCGGTGTCGCTGGGGGACTGGATCCCGTCCCACGACGGCCGGAAGCTGGCCTACACCCTCCACGAGAACAACGCCGACGAGGCCACGCTGCTCGTGAAGGACGTCGTGACCGGCAAGGACAGCGCCACCGACCGCATCCCGGGCCTCCGTTACGGCTCGCCGGCCTGGGACGCCGCCGGCACCGGCCTCTGGTACACCTGGACGCCCGACGACCCGGCCGTGACGCCGGCCGAGCGGGCCGCCCGGGCCGAGGTCCGCTTCCACGCCCTCGGCACCGATCCGGCCCACGACAAGGTCGTGCGGCCGGCCGTCGGCGACCCCGACGATTTCGTCGGCGCCTCGGCCTCCCGGGACGGGCACTGGCTGTTCGCCTTCGTCGGCAGCTTCGCCCGCAACGACCTGTACTACAAGGATCTGCGGGTGCCGAAGGCCGCCTGGCGGACGCTGGTTTCCGGCGTCACCGCCCACTTCTCCGTCGAGGCGTGGAAGGACCGGTTCTACGTCACCACCGACGACGGCGCATCGCGGTACCGGGTGCTGCGGGCCGACCCGTCCACCCCCGACCGCCGGCAGTGGAAGGAGATCGTGCCCCAGGCGGCCGACGCCGTCCTCGAGAACGCCTCGGTCATCGGCGGCCGCCTGGCCCTGTCCTATCTCCGCAACGCCGCCAGCCAGCTCGAGATCCGCGGGCTGGACGGGCGCCTGCTACGGACCATCACGCTGCCGGGAATCGGGTCGTCGGGCGGTCTCGTCGGCATCCCCGAGAAGGACGAGGCCTTCTACGACTTCAGCTCCTTCACCGAACCGCCGGAGGTCTGGCGGACGTCGATCGCCGCCGGCGGTGCCCGGCTCTGGGCCAAGCGGGTGACACCCGTCGACCCGAAGCCCTATGTCGTCGAGCAGGCCTTCTACGCCTCCAAGGACGGTACGAAGATCCCGATGTTCCTGGTGCACCGCAAGGACGTTCCGAAGGACGGGTCGACGCCGTTCCTGCTCTACGGCTACGGCGGCTTCGGCATCAACCTCGAGCCGGCCTTCTCGGCCCGGCTGTACCCCTGGCTGGAGGCCGGCGGCGGCTACGCCGTGGCCAACCTCCGGGGCGGCGGCGAGTACGGCGAGGACTGGCACAGGGCCGGGGACCTCGGCAACAAGCAGCACGTCTTCGACGACTTCATCGCCGCCGGCGAGTACCTGGTCAAGGAGGGCTGGACGAGGCGCGAGCGCCTGGCCATCCAGGGCGGCTCCAACGGCGGGCTCCTGGTCGGCGCCGTCCTCACCCAGCGCCCCGACCTGTTCAAGGCGGTGATCTGCGAGGTACCGCTGCTCGACATGGTCCGCTACCACCGCTTCGGGAGCGGTCCGGCCTGGGTGTCGGAATACGGCTCGGCCGACAACGAGGCCGACTTCCGCTGGCTCTACGCCTACTCGCCCTATCACCACGTGACCGCCGGCACCGCCTACCCGGCGGTGCTGATGGGGTCGTCCGACTCCGACGACCGGGTCGACCCGCTCCACGCCCGCAAGATGACGGCCGCCCTCCAGGCGGCCAGCACGGGCGGGCCCGTCCTGCTCCGGATCGAGGCCCACGCCGGCCACGGCGGCGCCGACCTCGTGAGCAGCGCGGTGGCCAAGGCGGTCGACTACGACGCCTTCCTGTTCGACGAGCTCGGGATGAAGCCGCCGTCCTGAGCAGGCGGCCGCCGCGACGCCTGTCGGATGTACCAACTATTTGTGTTGAGGATAGCCGTGTATATGCTTTAGGCATGCCTAAAGTTCTGCTGGTACTGTTGGCCGTGCCGCTGGCCGCGGCGGGCTGCTCGTCCGGTTCGAAGCCGCCGCCGACGGCGGCGTCTGTGGCCTCGACATCGGTGGCGGCCAAGACGATCGAGGTCAAGCTGACCGACGACGGGTGCGAACCCCGCAACATCGCCGCCTCGGCCGGGCCGACGACGTTCAAGGTCTCGGCCTCCGGCACCGGCGTGACGGAATTCGAGGTGCTCGACGGGAGCACGCTCCTCGGCGAGGTCGAGCACGTCGCCAAGGACAGCGACCGCACGTTCTCGGTCACGCTGAAGCCGGGCAGCTTCACCACGGTGTGCCCCGGCGGAGCCAAGTACGACAAGGGCTCGCTGGAGGTGGCGGCGGCTCCCACCGGCGCCGCGGCCAACGCCGAGCAGCGCAAGGGAGCGGTCGACACCTACCTGGCGTACGTGAAAGGCGAGGCCGACCAGCTGATCGCCGCCACCGCCCCCTTCGCCGCCGCCGTCAAGGCCGGCGACAGGACCAAAGCCACCCACGCCTACGCCGCCGCCCGCTACCACTACGAGGCCATCGAGCCGATCGCCGAGAGCTTCGGCGACCTCGACCCCGCCGTCGACGCCCGGGAGGGCGACGTCCCCGCCGCCGAGTGGGGCGGCTTCCACCGCATCGAGAAGGCTCTGTGGGCCGACGGCAGCCTGACCGGCATGGGGCCGGTGGCCGACAAGCTCGAGGCCGACCTCGTCCGGCTCCGCCAGCAGATCGACGCGGTGGAGCTCGAGCCGGCCCAGATCGCCAACGGCGCCGTCGAGCTCCTCAACGAGGTGTCGACGTCGAAGATCACCGGCGAGGAGGACCGCTACAGCCACACCGACCTGTCGGACTTCGACGCCAACCTGGCCGGGGCCAAGGAGGCCTTCGAGGCGGTCAAGCCCTTGCTGGCCGGCGCCCAGCAGTCGTTGTCCGATCAGCTGGAGCAGCGCTTCGCCGACGTGAAGGCCGCCCTCGACGGGCACCAGGGCGCCGACCCGACCGGCAACGGCTTCGCCCTCTACACGGCGCTGACGCCCGAGCAGACCCGGGCCCTCTCCACCACGCTCGACACGCTGGCCGAACCGCTGTCCAAGGTGGCGGCGCTGGTGCTCGTCTGATGGGCGGGCCGGCGCAGCCCCCGCTCTCCCGCCGGCGGTTCCTGGCCGCCGGGGCCGCCGCCGGGGCGGCCGCCACCGTCGGGGCCGGGTTCGGCCTCGGGCCCGTCCACCGGGAGACCTCGGCGGAGGCGGAGGGGGCCCGCGGTTCCGAGCCGTTCCACGGCCTCCACCAGGCGGGGATCGCCACCGCCCAGCAGGACCGGCTGCTCTTCGCCGCCTACGACCTCACCACGACCCGGCTATCCGACGTCGCCCGCCTGCTGGCCGAATGGACGGAGGCCTCCGCCCGGCTGACCGACGGCCAGGGCGTCGCTCCCGCCGCCGCCTCGCCGCTCGCCCCGCCCAGCGACACCGGCGAGGCGACGGGCCTCGACCCGGCCCACCTCACGCTGACGGTCGGGTTCGGGCCCGGCCTCTTCTCGAAGAACGGGGTCGACCGCTACGGGCTGGCCCGGCAGCGGCCGGCGGCGCTGGCCGACCTCCCCGCCTTTCCCCGCGACGCGCTCGACCCCGCCCACTCCGGTGGCGACCTCTGCGTCCAGGCCTGTTCCAACGACCCGCTGGTGGCCTACCACGCCGTCCGCAACCTGACCCGCACGGCCCGGGGGACGGCGGTGCTGCGCTGGACGCAGCAGGGCTTCGGGCGGACGTCGTCGACCACCTCGGGGCAGGCCACGCCCCGGAACCTGATGGGCTTCAAGGACGGCACCAACAACCTCCGCACCGACCTCCCCGGCTTCGGGGAGCACCTCTGGGTGACGGCCGGGGACGGCCCGGCCTGGATGGTGGGCGGGAGCTATCTGGTGGCCCGCCGCATCCGGATCCACATCGAGGTGTGGGACCGTTCGTCGCTCACCGACCAGGAGGCGACCATCGGCCGCAGCAAGATCGATGGGGCGCCGCTCGGCGCGGTGCGGGAGCATGATCCCGTCGACCTCGCCGCCCAGCACGGCGGCCGGCCGGTGATCCCGGTCGACGCCCACGTCCGGCTGGCCAACCAGGACGCCAACGGCATCCACATCCTGCGCCGGGGCTACTCCTTCACCGACGGCATCGACCCCCAGACCGGCCAGCTCGACGCCGGCCTGTTCTTCCTGGCCTACCAGCGGGATCCCCGCCGGCAGTTCGTGCCGCTCCAGCAGCGCCTCGCCGTCGACAAGCTCAACGAGTACATCCAGCCCGTGGGGAGCGCGCTGTTCGCCATTCCGCCCGGCTCTCCGGCGCCGGGACAGGCGATCGGCGCCGCGCTGTTCGCCTGAGGAGCCAGCCCCGGGCCTCGGTCAGGGCTTCGGCCCGGAACAGCCGGCGGCTCACGCCGACCGCCCGGAGGCCGGAGCGGTGGTCGAGCCAGGCGGCGGTGAGCGCCGCCCGGAGCAGCAGGCGGAACTGCAGCGTCCACAACGCCCGCCGGGCCGGGGACCACCCGAGCTGGGCGGTCACGACCCGGTCGGCGTGGAAGCGGAGATGGGGAAGCTCGTCGCGCAGCATGAGCTCGCACACCTGTCGGAGGACGGCGTCGCCGGTGCTGCGCAGCAGCCGGTAATAGGCCGTGCCGATGATCTCGGCGATGACCAGCGTCTGGATCTCGAAGCCGAGGCCGAGGGCCCGCCGCAGGGTCCGGAAGCAGCGGTGCGTCCAGTGCCCGGTGACGAGCCGGCCGTCGTAGCGGGCGACGAGCCACTCGAGCAGCCGGGCGTGCTCCTGCTCCTCCGCCACGAACAGGGCGAGGGCGGCGACGTCGTCATTGCGGGGGACACCCCCGCACCCCCGGGCGGGGTCGTCGGGCCAGGCCCGGCGGGCCGAGGCGAGCAGCGTGACGCCCTCGCCGCTCTCGCCGAGCTGGAAGTGGGCCAGCGACCGGGCCAGTGGCCCCCGCATATGGGCGGGGAACGGCGTCGGGCGGTGCCACTCCGGTTCGGGTCGGTGCAGCCGGTTGCGCTCGAAGTGGTCGAGCCAGGCGGAGGAGTCCTTGATGTCCATGCCGGACATGAGACCAGCCGATCGGCGCCGGACGGGCGCTCCCGACGCGATCTCCGCCCGGGCGGTGGGGAACCTCCGCAATCTCGACCACCCGTCCGCCGTCGGTAGATTGGAGCGGTGACCAGCGAGGCCCCCCGCAGCGACTTCATCCGCGACATCGTCGAGGACGACCTCCGGACCGGGAAGTACGGCGGCAAGGTCCTGACGCGCTTCCCGCCCGAGCCCAACGGCTACCTCCACATCGGCCACGCCAAGTCGATCTGCCTCAACTTCGGGATCGCCCTGCAGTACGGCGGCCGCTGCAACCTCCGCTTCGACGACACCAACCCGGAGAAGGAGGAGGTCGAGTACGTCGACTCGATCTGCGCCGACGTCGAGTGGCTGGGCTTCTCCTACGGAGGGCGGGCGCTGTACGCCTCCGACTACTTCGAGGAGATGTACGAGCTGGCGGAGCTCTTGATCCGCAATGGTGATGCCTACGTCGACCACCTGAGCGAGGACGAGATCCGGGACTACCGGGGGACGCTGTCGGAGCCGGGGCGCCCATCGCCCTACCGGAACCGCAGCGTGGAGGAGAACCTCGACCTGTTCCGCCGCATGCGGGCCGGCGACTTCCCGGACGGGACGTGCGTGCTGCGGGCCAAGATCGACCTGGCGGCGGCCAACATGAAGATGCGCGATCCGCTGCTGTACCGGATCCGGCACGCGCACCACCACCGGACCGGCGATCGCTGGAACATCTACCCGTTCTACGACTACGCCCACCCGCTGAGCGACGCGATCGAGCACGTCAGCCACTCGCTGTGCACGCTCGAGTTCGAGAACAACCGCGAGCTGTACGACTGGGTCCTCGAGGCGCTCGGCCTGCCGCGCCCGCGGCCGCAGCAGACCGAGTTC
>JAICYE010000239.1 GCA_025934385.1 Acidimicrobiia bacterium
CGGCTCCGGAGCCGGCCCTGGCGCCGGCGGTCGGACGTCGGTCGGTCAGGCGACGGTCATCGGCAGGCCGGCCAGACCTCTCGTGGTGTTGTGGGGCTTCCGGACGGGAGCCCCACACTCCATGGTCGTCACCCGCTCGACGAGGGCGGTGAGGACGGCGTGGACCTCGCTGCGGGCCAGCGACGATCCGACGCAGGAGTGGATGCCGTGCCCGAAGGCGACGTGGTCGTGGGGATCGCGCCGGACGTCGTAGCGGTCGGGGTCGGGGTAGTGCCGCTCGTCGCGGTTGGCCGAGGCGAGCAGCACGCACAGGCGGCTGCCGGGCGGAATGGTGACCCCGTCGATCTCGGCCCCACCCCGGCAGCCCCGGGCCCAGATCGAGATCGGCGTCTCCATCCGCAGGCCTTCGTTGAACGCCGACGGGATCAGCGACGGGTCGTCCTTCAGGATCTTCCACTGCCCGGGATCGCGGGCCAGGTACCAGATCGTGCTGCCCATCCCGTTGATCGTCGTGTCGAAGGCCGGCCCGATGTAGTTCCAGATCAGCAGCGTGGAACTGTCGGGCGGGATCTCGCCGCGCTCCTCGGCTTCGAACAGCGACCGGCCCATGCTGCCCGGCGCCATGTCGTCCTTCCCCAGCCGGCCGATCTCCTGCAGGAGCTCCAGGGCGACGGGGAACGACTCGTAGACGAGTTCGCCTTCCGGGCCGGCGGTGTCGAAGAACGTGGGCCCGGCCGGCCCGAAGTGGGCCAGGCGATCCCGGTCGAGGCCGATGAGCTCGCCGACGACCTCGGTGACGTAGCGCTGGGCCAGGTCGGTGACGAGATCGAAGGAGCCCCGCTCGACCAGCTCGGCGACCATCTCGTCGGCCCGGCGCTGGACCAGCTCGGCCAGGCCCCGCACCTCGGTCAACCGGAGGCGCTCCAGCATCGCCGCCCGGACGGCGTCGTGCTCGGGCGGGTCGCTCCCGGGGGCCGTGCCCATCTCGGCCTCGTTCATGAGGTCGTTGAAGGCCACGCCGTCCGCCGAGGTGAAGGTCTGCCAGTCGCGCAGGACGCCCCGCACGTCGGTGTAGCGGCCGACGGCGTAGTGGTCGTACTTCTCCAGGTAGACGACGGGAGCGGCGTTCCGGATCTCCCGGAAGTGCTCCCAGGGGTCGAGCAGGACCTCGCCCGACCACAGGTCCAGGTCTGAGGTGGGAGCGTCGGCGCCCATCACACGAACCTCCATGACCGAACATTCACTCAGTCGAGCGTATCACTCCAGACCGGTGGCGAGCCCGGCCACGGTGTCGACGTACTCCTCGACCATCTCGTGCAGCACCTGCCGGGCGGGCCGGACGGCGTCGAGCGAGCCGACCACCTGGCCGACGAAGTAGTTGACCAGCTGCACGGCGCCAGGCTGACCGGCGGCCGCCGCCCGGCGGATACGGTGGAGGGCATAGTCGACCAGCAGCGGTTGGAGGGGCATGGGCAGCGGGCCGGGCGAGTCGGGCCCGTCCCAGGCGTCGGTCCAGGCGCTCTTCAGCTGGCGGGCGGGCTTGCCGGTGATCGACCGGGAACGGATCGTGTCGGACGACCTCGCCGCCAGGAACTTCTCCTTCACCGCCGGGTGCGTCTCGGCCTCGGCGGTGGTGAGCCACACCGAGCCCGTCCACACCCCCCGGGCGCCCAGCGCCATGGCCGCCGCCATCTGCCGCCCCCGGGCGATGCCGCCGGCCGCCAGGACCGGCAACGGCGCCACGGCGTCGACGATCTCGGGGACGAGCACCATGGTGGCGATCTCGCCGGTGTGACCCCCGGCCTCGTAGCCCTGGGCGACGACGATGTCGACGCCGGCGGCGACGTGCCGCTCGGCGTGCTCCCGCTTGCCGGCCAGGGCGGCGACCGGGACGCCGGCGCGATGCGCCGCCTCGAGCATCTCCTTCGGCGGGGCGCCGAGGGCGTTGGCCACCAGCCGGACGGGGTGGGTGAGGGCCACCTCGATCAGCCGCAGGGCTCCCTCGCCGGTCAAGGCCTCGGCGAACGGCTCCCGCGCCCCGCCGGCCTCGCCGGCCGGGCGCCAGCCGCTCCCATTGGCGTCGCCGGCGCTGTCGTCGCCGTTCGGCCCCGGCGACGGCTCGATGCCGTACTCCCGCAGCAGCGAGTCGAGGAACCGGCGGTGCTCCTCGGGGATCAGGTCGGCGAGGGCGGCGCCGTCGAACCCCGAGCCCCGCTCCATGCCGGCCAGCTTCTCCGGGACGAGGACGTCGACGCCGTAGGGCTTCCCGCTCACCGCCTCGTCGATCCACCGCAGCTCCACGTCGAGCTGTTCCGGGGTGAGGGTGGTGGCCCCGAGCACGCCGAAGCCGCCGGCCCGGGTGACGGCGGCCACGACGTCACGGCAGTGGCTGAAGGCGAGGACGGGGTACTCGGTGCCGAGCTGGTCGCAGATGGCGGTGCGCATGGCCAAACGGTAGGCCCCGGACGCCACTCAGTCCCGCCGGAGCCGTTTCACCGCGCTGTGTACGCGCCGGGCGTACACAGCGCGGGTCGACGGGCGTGGCCGGACGGGCGTGGCCGGACGGGTGTGGCCGGTCCCTTCGAAGCTGAGAACGGATCAGTAGCCCCCGCCACCGCCGGAGCTGCTGCTGCCGCCGCTATTGGTGCCGCCGCCGCTGTTGGTACCACCGCCGGAGTCGGCACCGCCGCTCCCGGCGTCGGCCGGACCACCGGCGTTGGCACCGCCGTTCGCATTCCCGTTCCCGTTGCCGTTACTGGCACCCGGACTCGAGGGCGAGCTCCCGGACGGCCCGCTCCCGCCCTGGTCGTGCCCGGTGGCGGGCGGCGGCTGGGACGACGGGTACCAGCAGTCGCAGTTCCGGTCGTACTGGCAATCGGGGTTCCGGACCGTCCGCCCGCTGTGGGTGCGGCTGAAGCACTGCGAGTTCTGGGCGGACTCGTCGTAGGGCGGGCCGCAGCGGTAGTCGTAGTTGCAGCCGTAGCCGCCGTAGTAGTGGCCGTAGCCGTCGTAGGGCCCGTAGTACGGGTACCCGCAGCCGTCGTAGCCGCAGCCGCCGTAGTAGCCGCCGTCGTCGTAGTAGTCGTAGTCCCGGCCGTGGCCGCCGTGGAAGTGACGGTCGTGACCGCCGTGGAAGTCGCGGTCGTGGTCGTGGCCGGCGTGGTTGTCGCCCCCGTGGGCGGCGCCTCGACTCCCGCCGTGGTCGGCCATGCGGGCGCTGCCGTGGTCGGCGCTGTGGCCGCCGCCGTGGTCGGCGCTGTGGCCGCCGCCGTGGTCGGCGCTGTGGCCGCCGCCGTGATCACCGGAACTGTGGCCTCCGCCCGAATCGCGATCCATGGCGTGCACGCCGGTCGCCTGATTGGCCGGTTGGTGTTTGGCCACGCTCCAGGCCGGAGCGGCGACGCCGATGACGAGCGCCGTCCCGGCCAGGACAGTCCACATCTTGCGCATCTGTGCCTCCGTACGCTCGGCCCAGCGGACGGCGCCCCCCTTCGAAAGCAGGCGCTTACGCGCCACTGTTCCCCGGAAACGGGACATTCAACCTGAAAAGGGTGGAAAACGGTCCCAGCCCGCGAGCCGGGGTGAACCCGGTACCGCTGCAGTCGGGGTTGGTCGACGATCGGGACCTGGCTGGCCATGCCGGCGCCACCTGCGGGATCGGGACGCGGCGAGCGTAGCGGCCATCATGGCCGGATGACGGGCGCCCCCGACGAGGACGAGGACCATCGGAAGATCAGCGCGCAGCTCGAGGAGTGGCTGCACAACGACCGGAAGAAGACCCTGGGTGACCTGGTCGACACGTTCGGCTCCCGCAGCTTCGGCATCCTGTTCGTGGTGCTGATGGCGCTGCCGGCGCTGCCGCTGCCGACCGGGGCGGTGAGCCACGTGCTGGAGATCCTCACCATGCTGCTGGCCCTCGAGCTCCTCATCGGACGGACGGAGGTGTGGATCCCGCCGCGCTTCCAGCACCGTGAGCTGAAGGGCCTCACCGGGCCCAGGTTCAGCCGAGCCCTGCTGAAGCGCATCCGCTGGTTCGAGAAGTTCTCCCGGCCCCGGATGGCCGGGCTGCTCGAGAACCGCCTGACCAGCATGGTCTTCGGCGCGGCGGTGTTCGGGCTGGCGCTGACGGCGTTCCTGGCCCCGCCGTTCTCCGGGCTCGACACGCTGCCGTCCCTCGGCGTCGTCATCCTCGGCCTCGGGGTGCTGCTCGGCGACATCGTCGTCGCCGGGGTGGGCCTCGGCATCGGCGTCGCCGGCGTCGTCGTCGTCGTCGGCCTCGGCAAGGCGATCACCAAGCTGCTCTGACCCGACCGGGCCCAAGCGGGCAAAGGGGACGAAGCTCCCGGGCGGCGCTTCGAGCCCCCGGGTATCACCCCTAGGATACTCGGTATGATACTGAGAAGGTTCGAGTCATGAGCGTGCGGCACGCCCTCCTGGCTCTGCTCAGCGAGGGCCCGAAGTACGGCCTGCAGCTCCGCCAGGAGTTCGAGGCGAAGACGGGCGAGGTCTGGCCCCTCAACGTCGGCCAGGTGTACACGACGCTGCAGCGTTTGGAGCGCGACGGCCTCGTCGAGTCGGACGACGCCGAGACCGACGGCCCGCAGAAGGGCTTCCGGATCACGCCCGCCGGCCACGGCGAGCTGATGGGGTGGCTGCGGACGCCGGGCGGCGACGATGCCCCGCCCCGCGACGAGCTCGTCATCAAGGTGCTGGTGGCCCTGACCGTACCGGGCGTCGACGTCGCCGACCTGCTCCAGGTCCACCGCCGCCACCTCGTGCAGACGATGCAGCGCTACACCCGTCTGAAGGA
>JAICYE010000273.1 GCA_025934385.1 Acidimicrobiia bacterium
CACCTTGGCGTGCGACACGTAGGCCGGCGTGGCGACGGCGACGGAGTAGAACAGGGCCAACGCCAGACCGGCCAGGGTCATGGCGGCAATCAGGAGCTTGCGGCGGCGGATGACCGAGAGGTAGTCACCCATCTCCACCGACGGCTCCGACGAGATCCTTGTGCTCACGAGGGGGGTCGCTTTCTTTCGCTCCAGCGGGGGTTCTGCCACTCCTCATCTCAACGTCGAAACAGCCCGCTGATGACGAAGAGCGGCCCGGCAAGAGCAGACGTCACGACGGGCCCGCGCCGCGTGTCTACCTGCGATGTAAAGTACCACGGCAGTGACCAGAACCCCAGTGGGCTCTTTCGGTCAAATGGGGCGCCTGCCGGAGTACAAAACGGCCATCTCGGACAAAAGACCTGTCAATCCGGTGCAGGGCTGGTCCGGAAGTACTAGTACTCGGGGTCGCCTGACGGAAAGTGCCGCCCCTCGGCTGGTACCCTCAGCTTGTTCCTTGCCGCCGCGGAGGCCCCTCCTGCCATGTCGTCCTCAGCGCCCGGTCGCCTCCGGGACTTCTTCTCCTCCCGCACCGGCTTCGCCGTCGCGGTCGTCGTCTGCCTGGCCATCATCGGCGCCGCCTTCGCCCTGCGGCGCGACGACTCCGGCCCCGCCCCGTCGGCCGAGCCGCCGCCGCCGACGTCCACAACCGCGCCGGCCGCGCCCACCCGGGGAGTCCTCCTCGGGGCGAGCACCAGCGCCGATAGCCGGAGCGTGGCAGCGGAGAAGTCGGCGGTGACCGACCTCGAGCAGAGCATCGGCCGCACGCTCGACATCGACAACAACTTCTACCCCTGGGACGAGCCGTTTCCCACTGACACCGAGCGGTGGGACCTGCAGACCGGCCGCATCCCGATGATCAGCTGGAACGGCAAGAACGTCCAGACCGCCGACATCGCCGCCGGCCGCTACGACGACATGATCAAGCAGCGGGCGAAGGCCACGAAGGCGCTCGGCAAGCCCGTCCTCATCCGCTGGTTCTGGGAGATGGACGGCAACAAGAAGAGCCAGTTCGCCGGCACCCCGCCGGAGTACGTCGCCGCCTGGCAGCACATCGTGACGGTCTTCCGGAACCAGGGCGCCGACAACGTCCGCTGGGTGTGGTGCCCCAACGCCTCGGCCTTCAACGACGGCACCGCCCAGCAGTTCTATCCCGGCGACGATTTCGTCGACTGGATCGCCGCCGACGGGTACAACTGGGCCCCCGGCCGGGCCGGTGACGACTACCGCCCGTTCAAGGACATCTTCGAGGGCTTCTACGGCTGGGCGTCACTCAAGAACAAGCCGATCATGGTGGCCGAGACCGGCGCGCAGGAACGCAATCCGGGCGACAAGGCGCAATGGATCAGCGATGCCCGTGAGACCATCAAAAACAATTTTCCCTTGGTGCGCGCCGTCGTCTATTTCGATAGCGACCAGGACTACGATTGGTCGCTCACCACGTCGGCTTCCGCCCTCGAGGCCTTCAAGCAAATGGCCAACGATCCCTGGTTCAACCTGGGTGCCGATGGCCGGGGGCTGAATTAGACGCCGGGGCGAGGTCCGTACCCCGCCCGTCCGCCGCTACGGTTCTGGGGGTCGCATTGTTCCCTCCCGAGGGGCTGTGCGACAATGAAGTTCCCCAGGGCAGGTAGGGCTCGAGCCGGTGTGGAAGTGGAACCGATGCCGCTCTCCGAAGACGAACAGCGAATCCTCCAAGAGATCGAGGCGCAGTTCTACGCCAACGATCCGCACCTCGCCCAGCAGGTCTCGGAGACCACCCTGTACCGCCACGCCGCCCGCAACATCAAGTGGGCGGCCCTGGGCTTCGTCGTCGGCTTCGTCATCCTGCTGACGTCGTTCGCCTCGTCGCTGTTCTTCGGCTTCGTCGGCTTCCTGGCCATGCTGGGGTGCGCCTTCGTGATCGTCAGCAACGTCCGCAAGATGGGGAAGGCCGGACTGGAGAGCATCACCGCCTCCGTCAAGGGCAAGCGGCTGAAGAACATCTTCGGCGACGCCGGGAAGAACCTGCGCCGCCCGTTCCGCAAAGACGACAGCAGCAGCTAGCGAGCCGCTCGCCGGTCGCTACGTCGTCGAAGGCGAAGGCCGCTGCAGGAGCGTCGCCGGATTCAGGCGACGGCGCCACCGGCCGAGGAGCGAGTCGCCCTCGTCGAGCGCCTTCGTCAGCGTGTCGACCTCGGCCCAGGCCTGGCTGACCTCGTCTTCGGACGGGTCGCCCGGCGAGTACGACGCCTTCGTGAAGATCCGGGCCAGCCGGGTCATCGGCGTACCCACGTCGGCGGCGACGACCACCGACCGGGCGCCGCCCCGGGCGAACTCCATCGGCGTGAGCGTGGCGGCCGGCGCCGTCCCCGCCTCCCGCAGCCGGTCGAGGGCCTCGGACCAGGCGCCAGCCACCCGCACCCGGGCGGGACCGGCCCGCCGCCGGCGGGAGCGGCGCCGCCGCTTCAGCGCCGGCGGCAGCGTCAGCAGCAGGGCCAGCGCCACGAGCCCGACCACCACCTCGGCCAGCCACCTGAGCGACCCGCCGCCGGAGGACTGCGTGTCGTTCTGGAACGGGTCGTTGTCGGCCCTGTCCGGCTTCGTCGTCGGCGCCCCCGCCGCGGCCGGCTCGGCGGCGCTGGTGGTCGTGGTCGTGGTGGCCAGGACCGGGTTGGCCTGCGGGTTGTAGGTGCCGGTGTAGTTCGTCGGGTTGGGCTCGAAGCGGCCCGGCGTCGGCTCGAAGGCCACCCAGCCGACCCCGTTGATGTGGACCTCGGGCCAGGCGTGGGCGTCCTTGGTGGAGACGTGGAAGACGTCCTGGGCGGGGTCGTAGGTCCCCGGGGTGAAGCCCACCGCCACCCGGGCCGGGAGCCCGATCGACCGGGCCATGGCGGCGTAGGCGCCGGCGAACTGCTCGCAGTAGCCGATCTTCGACCGGAACAGGAAGTACCGCAGGTAGTCGTCGGAGTGCCCGGCCGGGGCCGCCTCGTCGTAGGTGTAGTTGTTGCGCAGGAAGTCCTGCAGGGCCAGCGCCTGGGCGTAGGGGCCGACAGCGTGGGCCGTCTCCTTGCGGGCGAGGTCCCGCACGTCGGCCGGGAAGTCGTCCGGCAGCTCCAGGTAGGGCTGCATGTCGGTCGGCGGGTCGCCCCCGGCGGCCTGGAGGTCGGCCGCGGCGTAGCGGGGGATCTCCGACTGCACCTTGTAGATCAGGCCCGCCGCCGACTCCTTCTCGGTGAGGAGGGTCAGCGAGTCGGCGTTCACCCGGGCGCCCTGGAGGTCGATGCGGGCCGGCCGGTAGGCGGCCGGAAGCCAGAACGAGTCGAGCGGACCGATGCGGAAGTCCTGCACCACCTTGTAGGTGAGTGACGTGTCGGAGCTCTCCTTGGGGAGGTGGTCGCCGGCCGGCCGGTACGTCCCCCGCGACGACCAGATCCGCCCGTCGAACTCCTCCAGGGCGGTGAGCCGCCAGTAGGCCGGCACCGGCGAGCGGACGGCGAACAGTTCGGTCACCGGGTTGCTGGTCAGCCGGGCCTTGATGTCGACCAGCGGGCTGACCGTGATGCGGGAGGTGTCGCCGCCCCCGCCCGTCCCCCGCAGCTCGACCAGCGGCTGGGCCTGGGCCCCGGGGAGGTTCGGGCCAAGGACGAGGGCCGCCGCGGCCACCAGCAGCGCCACCGGCGCCGCCCCCATGGCCATCCGGGCAAGCCCCGGCGGCGATCCCCGACCGGAGAACCAGGCGCTGGGCAGGCCGGCGGCGTGGTTGGCCGCCACGAACAGCAGCGCGGCCACGACGAACACGAAGGTGGTGGGGAGCTGGAACCCGTCCTTCCCCAGCGCCGCCCCCATCACGTAGAGCACGAACGGCGGGAGGATGGCGGTGAGCGTGGCGTCGCCCCGGAAGGCCAGCCAGTCGGCGGCGGCAGCGCAGACCCAGGTGCCGCCGACGGAGAGCAGCAGGAGGCCCGGCGTGACCTTGGTCGGAGCGACGGCGTTGCGGAAGGAATCGAGCCCCGCCGTCCACGCCCGGCCGAGGGCCGAGAGCGTGCTGGCCGTCGGCAGGCCGTAGAACGTGGTGTGCCCGGCCACCACGGCGCAGAGGAGCAGGCCGAGCGCCGCGGCCGACACGCCGAGGGCCAGCGGCGCCGCCCAGCGCCGGGTGGCCAGGCCGATCAGGTGGGCGCCAACGGCGGCCAGCATGACCGGCAGCACCCAGGTGGCGTCGTTGAACAGCCGGGCGAAGCCCAGCGTGGCGGCCACCGAGAGGGTGGCGAGCGTCAGGAGCGAACCGTTGCGCTGCGCTGACATGTGACGAC
>JAICYE010000161.1 GCA_025934385.1 Acidimicrobiia bacterium
CGCCGCCGCCACCTCCTCGAGCTCAAACCGGCAGCCGGGGCAGCCGGCCAGGTGGGCCTCGGCCTCGCGGCGGGCGGCCGGGGCCAGCTCGTCGTCGAGGAAGGCCGACAGGGCGTCGCCGAGATGGTCCCCGGGCGGGCCGGGCGGGCCGGGCGGCCCCGAAGGCATCACTCCAGCGCCTCTCGCAGGAGGCGGCGACCCCGGTGGATCCGCGACCGCACCGTGCCGACCGGCACGGCGACGGCGTCGGCGATCTCCTCGTAGCTCAACCCGACGACGTCGCAGAGGACGACGGCGGTGCGGAACTCCTCCGGCAGGCGCCGCAGCGCCAGCTGCACCTCATCGGAGAGGCGGTCGGTCGGCTCGTCGGCGCCGGGGGCCGAGGGCAGCAGGCGCTCGGGATCCTCGGGCAGCACCTCGACTGGCCGGCGGCGCTTTCGGCGCACCTCGTCGAGGAAGACGTTGGTCACGATCCGGGACAACCAGCCCTCCATCGACCCCGGCCGGTAGGTCTCGAGGCCCTTGCGGACCCGCAGCAGCGCCTCCTGCACGAGGTCGAACGCATCATCGTCGTTGCCGGTCAGCCGGTAGGCCACGTTGTAGAGAAAGCGCCCGTGGGTACGGGCGACCTCCTCCCAGGTGGGGACCTCACCGGTCACCTGGAGGAACGCTGGAGCGGGCTTCCGAGTTCCCGGCGGCCCTCCGCCGCGTTGCTCAGCCGGCCCCGGATCCGTGCCGGATGCGCTCAGCTCTTGGTGTCAGGGCTCTTGCTCTCGGGCTCGGTCTCCGCGGCGGCGCCGGTGCCCTCGGCCAGGCCCTTCCTGAATTCCCTCGACGACTCGCCCAGCGAACGCGCCAGCTTCGGCAGCTTGGCGCCGCCGAACAGCAGCATCACGATGAGCAGGATGATGATGAGCTCCGGAGCCCCGAGACCAGCCACGGGAGTGTCCTTTCGATCAAACAGCTGCGGTCACACCAGGACCTGGATGCTCCCTGATGCATTTCATCCAGGTTACCGCCCCCCGACGGCCACGCTAGAGCGGCCGCGGTGACGTTTACGAGCCTAGGGCGGACTTCAGCAGTTCGAGATCGTCCAGGCCACTGATCGAGAACGGGAGGGGCCCGGCCGACACGATCAGCTCGGCCACGCCGAGGGCCGCCCAGCCCCCCACCTGCTCGACGATCTGGTCGACGGTGCCGACGAGGCGGCCCGTCCGCCACTGCTCGAGGGAGACGCCGTCGAGCATGCCGCCGGGGGCGTTCTTCCGCATGCGGTCGTAGCGGGCGGCCAGGTCGCGCTCGTCCTCGCCGGCCAGGGCGTAGAGGCCGAGCGTGCGGCGGACCGAGGCGGGGTCGCGGCGGGCGTCCTCGCAGGCCCGGTCGAGGACGGCGACGCGCCGCCGGTAGTCCTCCGGAGTCCACACCCAGCAGGTGTTCCAACCGTCGGCGACGTCGGCGACGAGGCGGAGGAGCCGGTCGCCCTTCCCCCCGACGAAGATCGGCGGCCGGGGCGCCTGCAGGGCCGGAGGCAGGTTGCTCGCTTCCCGCACGACGTGGGCCTTGCCGTTGAGCGAAGCCGGCCCGCCGGGGAGCAGCGCGTCGAGCACGGCCAGAGCCTCCCGCAGGCGGGCCAGGCGGACGGGCGGCGGCGGCAGGCTGAGCCCGACGGCCTCGTAATCGGGGGCGTACCAGCCCGCGCCGATGCCGATGTCGAGCCGGCCCCGGCAGAGCCGGTCGAGGGTGGCCAGCGCCTTGGCCAGGACACCGGCGGGGCGCAGGGCCTCGGACAGCACCAGCGTCCCCAGCCGGGGGCGGCTGACCACGCCGGCCAGGGCGGCCAGGGTGGTCAGCGGCTCGTAGGCGAACTGCTCGCCCGGCGGCCCGCCGTAGCGCTCGATCGACAGGCTGACGTGGTCGGAGACCCAGAGCGAGTCGAAGCCCAGCCCCTCGGCGGCCGAGGCGTGGGCGGCGACCGTCTCGAACCGCAGCGGGAACTCCCCCGGCACCGAGAAGTCGTAGTGCGGCAGCGCCAGCCCGAATTGCATCGGCGGGATGCTAGGCGGCGGCCGGCGGAGACCCCGAGCGGGAAACCCACAGATTCTGTGGGTCATGCGCTCAGGGTCCCCCGATAGCGTCGGGGGCCGGTGCTCGAATGCGTGGTCAACGTCTCCGAAGGCCGCCGGCCCGATGTCGTGGCCGCGGTCGTCGCCGCCGGCGGCGAGGCCGTGCTCGACGTGCACCGCGATCCCGACCATCACCGGTCCGTCCTCACGCTGGCCGGCCCGGCGGACGGCGTGGCGGAGGCGGCCCTGGCCGTGGCCAGGGCGGCCGTGGCCCGCATCGATCTCTCCACCCACGCCGGCGTCCACCCCCGGCTGGGCGCGGTGGACGTCGTGCCGTTCGTCCCGCTCGACGACGCTGAGCCCGACGGGCTGGCCGCGGCGGTGAGCGTGGCCCGGGCCTGGGCGGAGCGGGCGGCGGGCGAGCTCGGGGTGCCGACCTTCCTCTACGGGAGTGCCGATCCCGCAGGGCGGTCGCTGCCCGACCTGCGGCGGAGCGTCTTCCGGGACCGGCGGCCGGACTTCGGGCCGCCGGAGCCGCACCCGACCGCCGGCGCCATGGCCGTGGGGGCCCGCCCGGTCCTCGTGGCCCTGAACTGCGAGCTGGAGCCGATCGAGCGGGACGGTGCGGGGGCCGGCCTGGAGACCGATCTCGCCGTGGCCCGGGCGATCGCCCGGGCGGTCCGGGAGCGGGACGGCGGCCTGCCCGGGCTGCGGGCCCTCGGTTTGGCCCTGGCCTCCAGGGGCCGGGCTCAGGTCTCGATGAACCTCGTCGACCTGCCGGCCACGGGGGTCGAGGCCGCCTGCGCCGCCGTCCGCCGGGCCGCCGCCGGCCATGGGACCGACGTGGCGGCCGTCGAACTGGTCGGCCTCCTCCCCGCGGCCGAACTCGAGCGGTGCAGCGGGGAGTTCCTCGCCTGGAGCGGGTTATCGCCCGACCAGACGATCGAGGTCAGGCTGAGGCGTTGATGGCGCCGATCTCGCCGAGCGCCCGACGGCGACGGAGGCGGCGGCGCTCCCGCTCCGAGAGGCCGCCCCAGATGCCGAACTTCTCATGATTGCGGAGCGCGTACTCCAGACACTCGAGGCGGACGGCGCAACCGGCACAGACGGACTTGGCCTCCCGGGTGGAGGCCCCTCGCTCGGGGAAGAACAGCTCGGGGTCGACTCCCAGACAGTTGGCCCGCTCCTGCCAGCGGCGCTCCTCCTCGGGGACTCTGCGGAACAGCTCGTGCATGGGGCCCTCCAGGGGGAAACACGCTGTTGGAATTACAGCTCTGTCACTATGCCTCCGCCCGGAGATACAGCGCAAGAAGGATCGGGGAAGAACCCGCTCATCCACGAAACTTCTTTCTGTGACCATGCCATCGGCGTGACGGTTACTCACCCTTGATGGCGATGTGGCCGCAGGGGTCGGACAATACGGGCAAAGCTGTCGCGATGCACGTCGAAGTGGTCCAAGGCGACATCACGGGCGAGTCGGTCGACGCCGTCGTCAACGCCGCCAACGCATCTCTCGCCCCCGGCGGCGGGGTGTGCGGGGCGATCCACGTCGCCGGCGGCCCGGCGATCGAAAGCGAATGCCGACGGATCGGCCACTGCCCGACCGGCGGCGCCGTCGCCACCACCGGCGGGAACCTCCCAGCCCGCTGGGTGATCCACGCCGTCGGCCCGGTATGGCAGGGAGGCGGGCAGGGGGAGCCCGAACTGTTGGCCTCCGCTTACCGCTCCGCCCTCGACGAAGCCGCCCGCGTCGGGGCCCGGAGCATCGCCTTCCCGGCCATCTCCACCGGCATCTACGGCTACCCCCTGGCCGAGGCCACGGCGGTGGCCGTCGAGGCGGTGAGGGACTGGACGGGCGACGGAATCGACCTCGTGCGCTTCGTCTGCTTCGACGACCGAACGCTCGAGGCGTACCGGGCGGAGCTCGGCTAACCCGTCCTCCGCATCCGGCGCTTCTGCTCGACGAAGTCGACGAGGACGTAGTCGCCCAGCGTCTCCGGCGTCGTGAAGAACGCCCGGCCCCGGTTCATCTCGGTCATCCGCTCGACGAAGCGGCGCAGCCCGGAGCTGGCGTCGAGCATGAACGTGTTGATGCGGATGCCGTCGCGGGTGCAGCGGTGGACCTCGGCCAGCGTCTTGTCGATCGTCTCCCGGACCGGCGGGTAGTGGAAGAAGACCTGCCCGTCGGTGATGTGGGCGGTGGGCTCGCCGTCGGTGATCATGATGATCTGGCGGGTGCCGCTCTCGTGGGCCAGCATTTGCCGGGCCAGCAGGAAGGCGTGCTGCATGTTGGTGCCGTAGACGAAGTCCCACGAGACCTCGGGGAGCTGCGCCGCCTTCAGTGGGCGGGCGACCTCGGAGAAGCCGACGATGCCGAGGAAGTCTCTCGGGAACTGGCTGGTGATGAGGGCGTGGAGCGCCACCGCCACCTTCTTGGCCGCCAGGAAGTTGTCCCGCATCGGCATCGACAGCGACAGGTCGAGCATCAGCACCGTGGCCGAGCGGGACAGGTGCTCCATCTGCTCGACCTCGAAGTCCTCCGGCGCCAGGCGGACGGGCGTGCCCGCCCCCCGGCGGCCCAGGGCGTTACGAACGGTCTGCTCGACGTTGAGGGCGAACGGGTCGCCGAACTCGTAGGGCTTGTGTTCGTTGGCCCGCTCGTGGCCGCTGCCGACCCGCTCGACCTTGTGGCCGCCGAGCCGGTCCTTGGCCAGCTTGGAGAACAGCTCCGACAGCGCCCGCTGGCCGATGCGGCGCAGGCCCTTGGGGGTGAGCTCGTAGCGGCCGTCGCGGCTGTCGATCAGGCCGGCGTCCTCCAGCATCCTGGCCAGCTTGGCCAGCTGCTCGAGGCTGTCGGCGGCGTCGTCGCCGAGGAGCGCCCGGGCCCGGTCGACGTCGGCCTCGGCCAGCTGGGCCGGCGAAGTGGCCGAGCGCAGCAGGTGCTCCAGCTCGTCGAGGTCGCCGAGCCGCTCGAGCAGCGATGGAGCCCCGGCCAGGTTGAGCGGATCCGTGCCGGAGAAGTCGTAGCCCCGGTCCCAGCCGAGGTCGGGAAAGGCGCCCTGCAGGTGGCGGGCCAGCTCGTTCATCTGCCAGGAGAGGTCGAGGTCGCCGAGGAGCTCCTCGGCCAGCTCCTCGAGCTGGCGGCGCTGCTCCTCCGACATCGACGACAGGAGTGCCTGCATCTGGGCCATCGACCGGGCCATCTGCTCCAGCAGCTCGTCGAGGCTCTGCGGGTTGCCGGGGAAGAACTGGCCGTGGCGCTCCATGAAGCCGGCGAAGTCCGGTTCCTCGCCGGCCTCCCGGGCGGCCAGCATCTCGTTGAGCTCGGCCAGCATGTCCTTGAGGGCCTGCATCCGCTCCGGCGCCATGTCGGCCATGCCCTGGGCCATGCGGTTGAACTGACTCTGGATCAGCTGCCGGCGCAGCTCGTCGCGCAGCTCCTCGACGAGCGCGGCCCAGCCGTCGGCGCCGAGCCGGTCCGCCAACTCGGTGCGGGCCTGCTGCCCGGTGCGGTTGGACAGCAGCATCGTCAGGCGTTCCTCGACGCCATCGCTGCCGTCGATGCTGAAGTCGCAGACCCCGTCGAATGCCCGCACGTCGACGTCGCTCCAGCCGGCGTCGGCCAGGATGGCCCGCACCCGCTCGGCGTTGCCGAAGGCCAGAGGTCCCGGCGCGGTGGGATCGGGTGCAGCAGGTGTTGATTCAAGCTTATCGGCCAGGATGTCGAAGCCCACGGTGAA
>JAICYE010000071.1 GCA_025934385.1 Acidimicrobiia bacterium
GCGGTCGATCTCGTTCATGACCCGGGCCAGGCTGTCGGGGGTCATGGTGGCGCTCAGGTGCCCGACCTGGTGGCGGTCGACCCACGCCCGCAAGCGGCGCTCCCGGTGGACCCGGCGGTACCGGTCGTCTTCAGCAATGGTCAGCGACGCCTTGACCCGCCGGCATTCGTCCCGCAGCCCCGTGAGCGACAGCTTCGCCGCCGCCTCGACCAGCTGCGCTTGGACGTCGGGCGCCTCTGATGCCACATCGACGATCTCGACGGCCTGGGCCGCCGAGAGCCGCCCGGCCCGGAACGCCGCGGCCACCACCGGTAGCTCGGACAGCTGCCCGGCCATCTCCAGTGCTTCGCTCGCCGGCCGGACGGCGGTACCGGTCCTGGCCGCCATCCACGCCGCCACCGACCGGAACCCCTCCCGTCGCCACATGGCCGCGCCCTCCAACTTTGCGGCGGCTATCACCCGCAGCGCGGCGAGCATCCGCTCCGCTTCGGCACACTGCTCCACCACGGCGGCGGCGGCCCGTACATCGAGTCGCTCGACGTCGACCCCGCCCACCAAGCGACGGATCAACCCCGACATCTCATCGATCGGGCTCTCGATCCCAGCGTCGAACATGTGTCTGAGTCTACCGGCCACCTGTGACAAGAAAGCCTTATGGTGCAAGGGTTCTCGCAACGAATCGATGACTCTTCGCTAGCATTCTCGTCATGGACGCGAAGCCTGACCGGTCGTTCCTCTGTTCCCGCTGTGGGGCGATCACGGAGGAGGCGGTGGTCGGTCCCGACGGTCGCGGCGAGGGCGCCTGTCCCCAGTGCGGTCTGGGTTTCAGCGTTGTCGGCACGCTCGTGGCCACGTTCACGGGAGCGGCGGATCAGAGCGACAAGCCCGCCCCGCCGCCTTCGCCCCACGACGCGGCGCGTCAGCGGCGGCAGGAAGACATTCTGCGCAATCGGCCGTTCCCGGTCTACGGCCTCGACGCCCGGTGGAACCGCGCCCGCTGGCTCGCCGGCTGGGGCACTTCCAACGACGAGATCGACAATATCGGGCTCGCCCATGGCGATCCCTTCGACCGGGCTGCACCAGTCGTGCGAGTCGCCACCTGGCGCCCGCCGCCGCGCCTCCCAGCGCTCCTGACGGCGGCCAACGCCGCCCATGAGCTGGCGGAGTACATGTGGCAGGAGGGCGGCGCACCCCACGACCTCGTCCGGCCGACGTTCACCTCGGAGGACCCGACAGCGTCATGGTCGGAGCTCGCGCTCTCCGTGGACGGCCATCCCGTGCCGTTCCGCTCGCTGGCCGCCGGTTCCTTCTGGGTGGCACTGGCCCGGATCGGGGCCAGTCTGATCACCATCGAGGCCCGTCACCTGGGCCCTGACGACACCGGGCTGGTGACCGTCGACGACGTCGAGCCGTATCTGGCCAGCCGCCGGCCGTAACCGCAATCTGCATCTATTGCGCCCGCCGGCCCCGGCGGTGGAGGCTCCGGGGCCATGGCCGAGGACACCAGGGGCCACCGGCCCGGGACACCGTGCTGGGTGGTGCTCGTCACCCCCGACATCGGCGGGACAGGCGCGTTCTACGCCGGGCTCTTCGGATGGTCGCGGCCCAAGCCCGACACCGGCTTCGACACCGTCGACTGCGGCGGGAGCGAGGTCGCCGGCGTGCTGCAGCTCCCGCCCGAGGCGGCGGCGGGGGCGGCGTCCCGCTGGCTCGTCTACCTCGCCACGGAGGACATCGGCGCGTCGCTTCGGAAAGTCCGCCCGGCCGGCGGCGAGATCCTCGCCCCGGCCTTCGACGTCGGCGACCTCGGCCGGATGGCCATGGCCGCCGATGTCACCGGCGCCCAGTTCGGACTGTGGGAGGCCCGTACCCATCCCGGCGCCGAGGCCACCGGGCCGGGTTCGCTCACCTGGACGGAGCTGCGCACCCGGTCGCGGGCGTCGGCCTCCGGCTTCTACCACGCCGTCTTCGGCTGGGACGTCCAATCCGTCCAGGCGGGGGCCGAGTCCTTCATCACCTGCCTCCTCGACGAGGAGCCGGTGGCCGGAATGGTCGAGCTCGGCACGGCCGACGGGGGCAGCCCGTCCTACTGGATGCCGTACTTCGCGGTCGACGACTGCGGTGCCGCCGCCGCCCGGGCGGACGGCCTCGGCGGCGAGGTGTGCGAAGCGCCCCACGACGCCGCCGGGCAGCGCCTGGCCGTCCTGCGGGACCCGTTCGGGGCCCTGTTCTACGTTGTGGGGCCGTGAGCGACGGCCGCTGGACGCGGAGGCTGCGGGCGTCCCGCCCGCAGGTCTACCGGGCGCTGCTCGATCCGGATGCGGTGCAGCAATGGATGGTGCCGCACGGGATGAGCAGCCGGGTGGAGTGGTTCGAGGCGCGGGAGGGCGGCGCTCACCCGGCTCGTCGAGGCCGGGAGCCCGTCCGACCACTGAAGGAAGCAACCAGCCGGCGGCGGTCCGAATCGGGCGGATGAAGAAATTTGGGCGGATGAAGAACTTTTCATCCTGGCCTCACCGAACCCTCATCGGGTGGGGAAATTCTGCTCCCGAGCGGGTCAACGGAGACCCCGACCTGGAGGGAGCACCAAGGATGCGCACCACCATCGCCCGGATCGGAGCCACCGGCGCCGGCGCCGTGCTGGCCCTCGGCCTGTTCGTCGCCGCCCCGCCGGCCGGCGCCAGCAGTGCCGGGAACCACGGCGTCAACAGCGCCGACAGCACCTGTTTCACCGCCACCGGCCAGACCCAGGGCCGCTCGCACTCCGACCCCGACGGCATGAGCAATGGCGGCGCCGACAAGCCCGGCTGCACCGGCGGGATCGACTCGGACCGTGACGGCAACAACGGCTGCGGTAACGACGCCGACCGGGAGGACGACAACAACGGCTGGTGCGGCCGCAAGCCCAAGGGCGACGACGGCACCGCCGCCACCCCGCCCCCGCCGACCACGTCGACCACCTCGACCTCGACGACGACCAGCACGACCACGACCGCCCCGCCCTCGGTCACGGTCTCGCCCTTGACCGCCGAGCTCACCGACTGCCAGGTCGACCCGAACGAGGCGACCGACTGCCCGGCCTCGGCCCAGGCGTCGACCAGCGGCGCGCACCTGACGGTGGCGGCCACCGGCCCGGCCCCGGCCGGCGACAGCGGCACCGGGTCGGACGTGGCCGGCACCGCCGCCGCCTCCTCCGGCGACGCCACCACCGCGACCACCGCCCCCGGCACCCAGGTCCTCGGCGAGACCGTGGACCGGCCGAGCTCCCTGCCCCGGACCGGTGCCGCCGTCGGCGGCCTGACCCTGCTCGGGCTCGGGCTCGTGGGCGGTGGCCGTCTCACCGTCCTCGCTCGCCGGCTCCTGCGCATCGGCTAGCGAGCGAGGATGACGCCCGCCGCCGGCTGCCGTACCGGTGGCGCAGGCAGAAGGGCTGCCTGAAGCGCCGGGTGGAGGGGCAAGGCTCCACCCGGCGCTTGGCGGCACCCGGCGTCGCCCGCCGGGCCGCCGGCCGGGCGCTTGGCGCGCCCCCCGGTCGCCGTATCTACGATGCGTCCGTGACCATCCAACCGACCACGGCGGCGGTGACGCTGCGCCGGCTCACGCCGCTCGACGATCTGGCCGGAGTCGCCGGCCTCATGGCCGGCTACCTCGCCGAGATCCGCCGCAAGCTCTCGGACGGGTACGGCGTCAAGCTGGAGGACGCCACGCCGGACTCCGACCTCCTGGTGCAGATCGCCCCGCTGCTGGAGCCACCCCAGGCGCTGTACCTGGCCGAGGTGGACGGGCGGCCGGCCGGCACCGGCGGCCTCAAGCAGGTCGCCCCCGGCAGGGCCGAGATCAAGCGGATGTACGTCGATCCCGCCTTCCGCCGCCACGGCGTCGGCCGGGCGGTGCTCCGGCAGCTCATCGACGACGGCCGGGCCGCCGGCTACGCGACGCTCCAGCTCGAGACGGCGGTGTGGATGGTCGAGGCCCACGCCCTCTACCGCAGCTGCGGCTTCGTCGATGCCGGCCCGTTCCCCGACCCGGAGTTCGGCTGCCACCCCGGCTTCGAGCACCTGGCCCGCTACATGGTCCTCCCGCTGGGGCAGCGATGACCGGGCCCGCCAACGGCCGCAGCCATGGCCGCAGCCGGTCGAAGTTCATCGAGCCGGCCATCGCCGACTACGCCCTCGACCACTCCAGCGGCGCCGACGCCGTCCAGCTGGAGCTGCAGCGGGTCACCGCCGAGCGGACGGGCAACCTCGCCGGCATGCAGATCGGCGACGACCAGGCCGTCCTGCTGGAGATCCTGGCCCGGGCCACCGGCGCCCGCCGGGCGGTGGAGATCGGCACGTTCACCGGCTACTCGTCGCTGGCGCTGGCCCGGGGTCTCGGCCCCGACGGTTGGCTCCTGTACCTCGACATCAGCGAGGAATGGACAGCCATCGCCCGCCAGGCCTGGGCGAAGGCCGGTGTGGACGACCGGATCCACCTGCGCATCGGGCCGGCTCTCGAATCCCTGCGGTCGATTCCGGCCGACGAGACGTTCGACCTGGCCTTCGTCGACGCCGACAAGACCAACTACGGCGCCTACTACGAGGAGCTCGTGCCCCGTCTCCCACCCGGCGGCCTGCTGCTGGTCGACAACACACTGTGGAGCGGCGCCGTCCTCGACGAGAAGGACCAGACCGACGACACGGTCGCCATCCGGGCGCTCAACGACCGCATCGCCGCCGACCCCCGGGTCCGGGTCGTGGTCCTCCCGATCGGCGACGGCCTGACCGTCGCCCAGCGGATCACCTGAGCTTCGGCGTTCCTGCGCAACACCTGTCGTTGCGGAGGAACGCCGAAGCTCCTCGTCACGCCCCGGCGTCCGCCGGCGCCTTCGTCCCGGTGGCCTTTCCGTTGGTCGGTGCCGCTTTGGTGGCGTCACTGACGTCGACCACGGTGCCGGGGTTGTGGTTGGGGATGTCGCGGTCGGGCCATTCCTGCCAGGGGAAGCGGCCGAGTGCCTTGTCGATCGGATAGCGCAGCCGGCCGTGGTTCTTCATGTAGTGCCACACGAAGTGGATCGAGAAGCACTGCGGGCGGACCCAGAAGCCGGACGGGATCGGGTCGACCGGCGCCGGCTCGTCGATCTTCACCTCGGCGGCGCACGAGCCCTCGCCGTCCTCGTAGGCCATGCGGGCGAGGACCGTGCCGTCCCGCTCGGCGATCTGCGTCTCGCCGGTCATGATCGTGTTCCAGGGGATGCCGGGCATGGCCGGCGTCCCGCTGTGGACGGGCCCGACGTGCCAGGCCAGCGCCGTCGGCGCCCCGACGAGCCGGGCGAGGTTGCGGGTCGTGTCGGCGGCCCACAGCCGGTAGTACTCCATGTCGCGGTTGAACCAGCCCCGGGGGAAGACCCACGTCGGGTAGGCCGGCCAGCAGCAGCCGCCCAGCACCAGGTTCACCCTGGCCGCCACCATGCGGCGGGCGGTGCGCCCCCGGGCCGTCTCCCAGCCGCAGGCCAGGCCAACGGTGCCGAGGGGGTGGGTGAAGACGCCGTCGTCCTGCCCCCGGGTGTAGTAGTTGTACTCCCAGACGCTGGGCTCGTCCTTGTCGTGGAGGTTGGTGGTCCCGTCAGGGTCGGCCAGCACGTAGGTGTTGCGGGTGTCGCCGCCCCGCTTGGCCAGGAACCCGCCGCCGACGCTGCAGTCCAGTTCCCGGGCCAGGTTCACGAGCATCTGGTAAGGCGCCCCGTCGACCGGGGCGGCGGCGTTGCGCAGCCGCTGGTCGTAGACGTTGGGGGAGTTGAAGCCCTCGGGCAGGATGATGACGTCGGGGTTGTGCTCCCGCGCCGCGTCCCGCACCAGCTCCTCGCAGCGCTTCAGGTTCCAGTCGACCTCGGCGACCCGCAGGGCGGGCTGGACGGCGGCGATCTTGATCGTCTTCATCCGACTGTCTCCTTTACCGGGGACGGGCGTCCTCGTGTGATCTCGCCTTCTTCGGGGAGCAGGTCGCTGCGCTGGGGGACGGCCGCCGCGCCGGACCGGCCGCTCCAGGCATCCCAGCTGTGGCCCAGGACCCGCTTGCCCCGGACGATGCGGCCGAGGTCGCGGTAGAGCCGGGCTTTGGTGACCAGTTCGTCGACGACGTCCTTCGCCACCAGAGCTTTGCGGTAAGCCGGGTTGACGAAGGCGTTGGCCGTCCAGTGGATGAGGTGCGGGTAGCTGAGCAGCGCCTCGGCCGACTGGGTGCGGCTGAACGTGTCACCGAGCTGGCGGGACTTGGTGAAGTTCGGCTGGATGTTCTTGAACATCTCCAGCTCGACCGGCGAGACGGGGTGGGTGCGGCTCAGCCGCAGGGCGAAGTGGTAGCTGACGATGCAGTCCCGGTCGCGCTGGAGTTCCCAGTCGTAGACCCGATTATCCAGCCAGGTCGGGTTGTCGAGGGCAGCGGCGGCGGCCATGCCGAGGCGCCGGCCGTAGTAGATGGCGTCCCGCACCCCCTGGGCGATGACCGGGTCCTTGAAGTGGCCGGCGTCGCCGACGAGGGCCCAGCCCGGACCGCTCGAGCGGCGGAAGTAGGAGAAGGGGTCGGCGGCCTTGCGGAGCTTGGTCCGGGGTGCCCCGCCGGCGATGCGGTGCAAGAGCAGCGGGTACTGTTGGAGCCGCTCGTTCCAGTGCTGCAGGCCCTGGTCGAACAGGGCCACCTGCTCCCGGGGCGGCATGAACAGCACGAGCCCCCCGTTGTCGCAGGTGGGGAAGTACATCCCCAGGGTGTCGCCCACCCGCCACTGGTAGAGCGTCTGGCGCTCCCGGCTGCCGGCCGGGTGGGGGTCGTCGACGTACATGAACACGAGGCCCCGGCCGTTCTCGTTGCGCCGGTAGGGCTTACCCGCTCCGACGGCCTGGGCCACGGTGGAGCGGCGCCCGTCGGCCCCGATCAGCAGCTTGGTGTCGATCGTGCCGGTGTTGCCCTTGCGGTCGGCCCACGTCACGGCCGAGACCCGGCCGCCCTTCCACTCCACGCCGGTGAACTTCGTCGCTTCCCGTACGTCGGCGCCGGCCCGGCGGGCGGTATCGACGAGGATGGCGTCGAGGGTCGTCCGCCTCGGGCACATGCCGAAGTCGAACCCGTCGACCGGCGTGTAGTGCCAGCTCACGTCGACGCCGCCGTGGTTCATCAGGACGTAGGGGTGCGTCGGCGACCCGGTGGCCAGCAAGGGCTCGAGTGCCCCGAGGGCGGCGAGCTCGGCCACGCAGGTGGGGAAGATCACGTGCGTCGACAGCGTGTCGGACGGGAACGTCCCGGCGTCGAGCACGATGACCTTCCGGCCCCGGCGGGCCAGTTCGGTGGCGGCCGGCGACCCGGCCACCCGGGCGCCCACGACGACGACGTCGGCCTCTTCCCGGATCCCCGCAGCCATGGCCCGCTCCCTCCGCGTCGGTTCCGTGCCCCCCTGGAACCTGCCAGGTCGGACGGCGGGGCGCACCCACCTGCCAGATCGAACTCCGGGCCGGTTCCTCCACCTCCCAGCGCGAATCGACGGCGTACCCTGGGGCCCACCATGGGTGAGAGCGAGGTACGAACGGGGGCCCGGGTGAAGCCGGCGAACGTCGTGCGGCTGCGGGAGCAGATCTCGAACCTCCACAGCCTGTTCGTGCTGTCGATGATGATGACGGAGAGCCGCGACGAGGACGAGATCCTCAGCCTGGCCGTCACCTCCGTCGCCTCCCTCGGCCCCTGCACGGTCGAGGGCGCCTACCGGCCGGTCGCCGACGCTTCCCTCGAGCGCTTCCGGGAGCCGGCTGGGCGGCGGCGCAAGGCCGTCACGGCCGCGCTCGCCGCGCTCGGCGCCGACGACGGCCCGGTCAACGTGCCCGGCGCCGCCTGGGGTTTCGCCTTGGCCCTCCGCAGCCTCGGTGGCCACTGGGGCTGGCTGGTGGTCGGCGCCCCGGCGGAGCCGACCGCCGACGAGCAGTTCCTGCTCACGGTCCTGGCCCACCAGACCGGCAGCGCGCTCGAGAACGCCACCCTCCATCGACGGGAACGGGCCGGGGCCGCCGAGCTGGCCCAGGTCAACGCCGAGCTGGCGTCGGTCAACGAGCAGCTGGCGGCCACGGTGGCCGACCTGGAACGGACGGCCACCATCCACGAGGCGCTCACCCGGGTGTCGGCGTCCGGGGCCGGGTACGGCGGAATCGCCGCCACCGTCCCCGCGCACACCGGCTCCCCGGTGGTGGTCGAGGACCGGTTCGGCAACCTCCGGGCCGGGGCCGGGCCCGGCCGGCCCGACCCCTA
>JAICYE010000436.1 GCA_025934385.1 Acidimicrobiia bacterium
CCCCCGATCTCCTCGGCCAGGGCGGCCAGCAGGCCGGACAGGAGCGTGTGGGCCGGCGGGTCGAGGCCGAGGCCGGGGGCGCCCGGGGCGAGGGAGTAGCGCAGCTGGGGGCGGCCGACCGTCCCGCGGTGGATCGGCTCGACCTCCACCAGGCCGGCCTCCCGCATGCGGTCGAGGTGGGGCCGGACGGTGTTGGGATGGAGCGTCAGCCGCTCGGCCAGCTCGGTGGCCGACAGGGGCGCCGGCGAGCGGCCCAGTTCCTGGTAGATGGCGAAGCGCGTGTCGTCCCCGAGGGCCTTGAACACCGGGAGCGGGTCGGTCACCGCATCATCACAGGGTTGACCGTAGCCCGTCGTCGGAATATTTTCAAGGTGGTGACCGGTTTAATGTGGCGCCATGAATCCTGACCGCCCCACGACCGAAGAGGTCTGGCGCATGCTCGAGGCCGTCGTCGACCCCGAGCTGCACTCCAGCATCGTCGACCTCGGCATGGTCCGGGACGTCGCCGTCGACGAGGACGGGCTGGTCAGCCTCGAGATCGCGCTCACCATCGCCTCCTGCCCCCTCCGGAGCCAGATCGAGAGCGACGTCGAGAGCCGGCTCCGAGGGCTCCCCGGGCTGACCGGGGTCGAGATCCGGACCAGCGCCATGACCGCCCCCGAACGGGCCAGCCTGATGGCCAAGGCCCGCAAGCAGGCCGCCGAGCGGGCGCCGGAGACGGAGATCCCCCTCACCACCCGGATCCTGGCCGTGGCCAGCGGGAAGGGCGGCGTCGGCAAGTCGTCGGTGACCGTCAACCTGGCCGCCGCGCTGGCGGCCCGGGGCCACGTCGTCGGCGTCCTCGATGCCGACATCTGGGGGTTCTCCGTGCCGCGCATGCTGGGCGTGAACGCCCGCCTCGGGGGGGCCGACGGGAAAATCCACCCCAACGAGGTCAAGGTGCCGTCGCTTCGCCCGACCCGGGGGGTGGGGGGTGGCCCCCCGACAGAGCCGGCGGGAGCCGGCAGGGGCGGCGAGGCCGGCACGCTGAAGGTCGTCTCGATGGGCTTCCTCGTCGAGGACGAGGGCATGGCCCTGATGTGGCGGGGGCTGGTGCTGGCCAAGGCGGTCGAGCAGTTCCTGACCGACGTCCGCTGGGGCGACCTCGACTATCTGCTGGTCGACATGCCGCCGGGGACGGGCGACATCCAGATGGCGCTGTCGCGCCTGCTCCCCCGGGCCGAGCTGCTGGTGGTGACGACCCCGGCCCTGGCCGCCCAGAAGGTGGCCGTCCGGGTGGCCGACATGGCCCGGCGCTCCTACCTCAAGGTGGCCGGGGTCGTGGAGAACATGAGCGCCTTCACCTGCGACCACGGCCAGTCGTACCCGCTCTTCGGCACCGGTGGCGGGGCGGCGCTGGCGGCGGAGGTCGGCGCGCCGCTGCTGGCCCAGATCCCCCTCGAGCCGGGGGTGGCCGCCGGGGGCGACGCCGGGTCGCCGCTGGCCCTGGCCGAGCCGCAGAGCCCCGCCGGTCAGGCCTTCCACCTGCTGGCCCAGCGGCTGGCGACCGAGATCATGCCGCCAGTGGAGATGGCCGGGTGTACCGCCCGGATCTTCGCCGCCGCCCAGGCCAACCTCGCCGCCCTCGACGCTGCCAAGTCGGCGGCCACCGAGGGCGATTAGCGGCGGCGCTTCAGGCGGCCGAGCCAGGCGCCGAGGCCGCGGCGCTCGTCCTGCTCCCTGAACTCGGCCAGGATCTCCGGGCCCACGGCGTTGACGATGTTCTCCGCCTCGTCGAGCAGGGCGGCGGCGCTTTCGTCGAACCCCTCGGGCCGGGGCGGGCCGAGGTCGCCCTGGAGCGTGCCGTAGCTCCAGCCGACGTCGGCCATGCGGGGCTTGAAGGCGGGGCAGTTCTCCGGGCAGCGCCACGGAGCCTCGGGGGCGAGGTCGAGGTCGCACTTCCGGACGGACTCCCCGGTGGAGTACGTCCGGCTCTCGTAGAACTTGCAGTTGGTCCGCATTCCCACGCGTTCCATCGTATGGGGACACCCCACCGACAGAGGCGGCAAGCCCGCTCGGCGTGAGCGGTTCGCGGCGATCAGCGCCGTTCCAGCGGCCCGGGGCTGGCCGCCACCCACAGGGGCCCGCCGAGCTCGGCCCACCCCCGGTGCATGAGGGCGGCGCTGAACGGAAGCACCGGGGGGCCATCGGAGGACACGGCGATGCAGCCGCCGTCGCCGCCGGCGGCGCTGACCGCCGCCAGCGCCTCCCGGCAGGCGGTCTCCAGGTCGGCGCCGCCCAGGCGCAGCCGGGCATCGACCTCATGGGCGAAGGCGGCCCGGAGAAAGGCCTCGCCCACGCCGGTGGCCGACACGGCGCAGGTGGCGTCGTCGGCCCAGGTGCCGGCGCCCGGGATCGGGCTGTCGCCGACCCGGCCGGGGAGCTGGCCGGTGCGGCCGCCGGTCGACGTCGCCGCCGCCAGGTGGCCGGCGGAGTCGCGGGCGACGGCGCCAACGGTCGAGCCGCCGGGGCCCACGGCCGACTGGGCCACCCGGGCGAGGTCCCGCCGGCGGCGGTCGGTGATGAACCAGCAGTCGGGCTCGAAGGCCAGGCCGGTGGCGCGGGCGAAGGCTTCGGCGCCCGGGCCGGCGAGGAGGACGTGGCGGCCGTCGTCGAGGACCGCCCGGGCGGCCTCCACCGGGTGGCGGACTCCGGTCACGCAGGCGACGGCGCCGATCCCCCGGCTCCGCCCGTCCGCCACGGCGGCGTCCATCTCCACGGTACCGGCGGCGGTGAGGGCGG
>JAICYE010000569.1 GCA_025934385.1 Acidimicrobiia bacterium
CGGAGGAGCCCGGCGGAGGCCGGGCGGGGGCGCCGGAGGCGCCCAGAGGCACAGCGTCAGCCCTTGACGCCGACGCCGGCCTTGGCCGGGGTGGGCACCGGGACGTCGGCGTCCATCGCCTCGCCCTTCCGCTTCGAGAAGGCGACGGCGACGATGAGCACCACGAGGGCCACGCCGGCGATGGTGAACCGGGCCGGGTCGTTGTCCCGCAGGTTGATGATGGCCGGGAGGATCAGCAGCGAGATCAGGTTCATGACCTTGATCAGCGGGTTGAGGGCCGGGCCGGCGGTGTCCTTGAAGGGGTCGCCGACGGTGTCGCCGATGACCGCCGCCTTGTGGGCGTCGGAGCCCTTGCCGCCCTCGTGCCCGTCCTCGATGTACTTCTTGGCGTTGTCCCAGGCGCCGCCGGCGTTGGACAGGTACACGGCCATCAGCTGGCCGGTGAGGATCACCGCGGCCAGGAAGGCGCCGAGGGCCAGGTAGTTGATGCCGAAGCCGATGATGACGGGGGTGAGCACGGCGAGGAGGGCCGGCGTGGTCAGCTCGCGCAGCGAGGCCGCGGTGCAGATGTCGATGACCGGGCCGTAGTCGGGCCGCTTGGTGCCGGCCATGATCTGGCCGTCGGCGAACTGCCGGCGGACCTCGTGGACGACGACCGAGGCCGAGCGGCCCACCGCCCGGATGGCCAGGGCCGAGAACAGGAAGGCGATCGAGCCGCCGATGAGCATCCCGATGAAGATCTTGGGGTCGGCCACGTTGACCTGGGTCTCAGCCGCCCGGAACAGCTTCGTCCCGACCAGTGCGCCGGCGGCGTCCTTCAGGTTGAGCTCCTGGCCGATCGTTTCGATGAAGGCGGCGAAGAGGGCCACGGCGGCGATGACGGCCGAGGCGATGGCGAAGCCCTTGGTGACGGCCTTGGTGGTGTTCCCCACGGCGTCGAGGCTGACCATGATCCGCTCCGGCGGGCCGTGGAACTCGCCCGACATCTCGGCGATGCCGGCGGCGTTGTCGGCCACCGGGCCGAAGGTGTCCTCGGAGACGACGACGCCGGTGGTGGCCAGCATCCCCAGCCCGCACATCGACACCAGGTAGAGCGAGAACTGGAGGTTGCCGTTGCCGAGGGCGATCGAGATCCCGAGCGCCACCGCGATCGAGATGATGGCGTACACGGAGCTCTCGAGGCCCACCGCCGTCCCCGACAGGACGGTGGTGGCCGGGCCGGTCCGGGCCGACACGGCGATCTCCTGGACGGGCGAGTAGTGGGTGCCGGTGAAGTACTCGGTCAGCTTGCTGATGGCGGTGGCCAGCACAAGGCCGACGCACACGGCGGCGAAGCATTTCCAGCCGGCGTTGGCGTGGTCGTTCTTGACGTAGCCGAAGGCGACGATCGCCGTGCCGATCACGGTGAGGATGGCGGCCACGAAGAAACCCCGGTTGATCGGCTTCATGGCGTTCGTCTCGCCCTCTTTGGCCCGCACCATGAACACGCCGACGATGGAGGCCAGCACCCCGATGGCCCGGGCGGCGACCGGGAAGATAAGCCCGAGGGCGGGGTTGGCGCCGATCGACCTGAAGGCGGCGACGCCGAGGATGATGGCCGCCACCAGCGTGACCTCGTAGGACTCGAACAGGTCGGCGGCCATGCCGGCGCAGTCGCCGACGTTGTCGCCGACGTTGTCGGCGATGGTGGCCGGGTTGCGGGGGTCGTCCTCGGGGATGCCGGCCTCGACCTTGCCGACGAGGTCGGCGCCGACGTCGGCCGCCTTGGTGAAGATGCCGCCGCCGA
>JAICYE010000177.1 GCA_025934385.1 Acidimicrobiia bacterium
ACCGCCCCCCACGTCGGCAAGGCCCGCAAGCGCACCGCCCTGGCCCGCATCGACCTGACCGACAGCCGCCGCCTGAGGACGGTCCACGAGTTCCTCGACACCACCGGCGGGTTCGACGCCGGCGCTGCCCGGGACGCCGTCGGGCGGCTGCACTCGGCCGGCGTCGGCGCCCTGTGCGTCGCCGAGGCCTTCTCCCCCGACGACACCAGCAACGAGGCCGCCGTCGCCGCCCTGGCCGCCGAGGCCGGCATCCCGGCCACGACGTCGACCGAGCTGTCCGGCCTCTACGGACTCGAGCTGCGCACCCTGACCGGGGCCCTCAACGCCTCGATCCTCCCGATCGCCCTGCGGACGGCCGAGGTCGTGCAGGCCGGCGTCGCCTCCGTCGGCGTCGCCGCCCCGGTCATGGTCATGCGGGGCGACGGCGGCGCCACCGACCTGGCCGGCTTCCGCCGGGCGCCGGCCCACACGCTCTACTCCGGCCCGGCGGCGTCGGTGGCCGGGGCGCTACGGACGGGCGCTATCGGCGACGCCGTCATCGTCGAGGTGGGCGGGACCTCGTCGAACGTGGCTGCCATCAAGGGCGGACGGCCGGTGCTGGCCTACGTGCAGGTCGGCCGGCACTCGACGGCGGTGCGGGCCCTCGACGTGCGGGTGGCCGGCGTGGCCGGCGGGTCGATGCTGCGGGTCCGGAAACGGAAGGCCGGGGGGTTCGCGGGTGTCCCCCGGAGTGTCTATGGGGTCGGCCCGCGCAGCGCCCACATCGCCGGGCTGCCCTACGCCTGCTTCGGCACCGCCGCCGACTACGCCGGGGCCGAGGCCGTCACGATCGCCCCGAAGGCCGGCGACCCCGACGACTACCTCGTCCTCCGGCTGGCCGACGGCCGCCACGTCGCCCTGACCAACACCTGCGCCGCCAACGCCCTCGGGATGGTGATCGAGGGCGACTACGCCGCCGGCGACCGGGCCGCGGCGCTCACCGCCTTCGAGGCGGCCGGACGATTCCTGCGGCTGCCGGCTGAGGAGGTCGCCCGGCGGATGATCACCACCACCACCGACCTCCTCGGCGACCTCGTCACCGCCGTGGCCGAGCAGCACCAGCTGATCCATCCCAGGCTGGTGGCGGTGGGCGGCGGGGCCGGCGGCGTCGGGCGCGCCCTGGCCCGGGCGCTCGGCTACCAGGTGATCGTGCCGCCGGCCGCCGAGGTCATCTCCTCGGTGGGCGACGCCCTCTCACTGGTGCGGGTCGAGCGGGAGCGGACGTTCGCCTCGGACGAGGGCGCCGATGTCGCCTCGCTGGTGGCCGATGTCGAGGCCGAGGCGGTGGCCGCCGGGGCGGCGCCGGCCTCGCTCGACGTGCAGGTCCAGCAGATGCCGTCCAAGGGAGCGGTGCGGGTGGTGGCGACGGGGGCGGTGGCGCTGGCCTCGGGCCTCGTCCCGGGCCGGGCGCCGGTCGGGCCGGAGGAGGCCGCGGCCGCCGCCGCCGAGCGGGGATTCTCCGCCCCGGAGCCCGTCGGCTCCTACTGGTTCTCCCGCCACCCCGCCGGCGGACGGGCGCTGCTCCTCGACCGCTTCGGCGACGTCGTCCTCGACGTGAAGGGCGAGGCGACGCCGGTGCCGGCCGACGCCGCCGAGGGCGCCGCCAGGGTGAATGGACTCGTGGCCGCCCAGGTCCGCCACATGGGCCCGGTGACCATCGCCCCGACGGTGTGGCTCGTGACCGGCCACCGGCTGCGGGAGCTGAACGAGGCGGAGCAGGCCGACCTCGGCCGCCAGTTGCCCGCCGGCGACAGCGGCGCCGGCGCCATGATCATCGTCGGAAGGACCTGAGGCCGTGGCCATCTACGTCCCCCGGGCCCGGCGGCGGCGGAACCTCATCCTGGTGGCGGTGGCCGCAGCGGTCGCCGGCCTCGCCCTCGGCGCCGTGTTCGGTCGGGCGTCGGCCCCGACCGTCGACGGCCGGGGGCGGTCGGGGCGCAACCAGGCCCGGGACGTCGCCGCCCAGCTCCGGGTCGTGTCCCTCCACGCCGAGAATCAGGCGGCGTCGGTGGCCGCCGGGGGCGACGCCGGCGCCGACCTGGCCCTCGGCCGCACCGAGACGGACCTCCGCCGGCTCTTCAGGCGGGCCCCCTGGGTGCCCACGAAGGCCGCCAGCGATCTCCTGGCCGACACCGTCGCCCTCCGGACCGAGGCCCGCGGCGAGGCCGGAACCCCGGCCTTCGGGCAGAAGGTGGACGCCCTGGCCGGCCGCATCGAGGCGACGTTCGGAGCGGCGGCGTCCGCCTCGACCGGGTCCGGCTGAACCGAGGCGTCACCCGTCCGCATCAGGGCATTCAGCTGGATGCAACTACATCATCAGTCGCATTTGCCACAATAGGTGCCCTACGGAGCGGCGGAAGGCCCGCCCGGCCCCCGGCCCCAAGGAGACGACTGATGTTGGATGACCAGCAGACGCGGCGGCGGAGGCTGTCACGGGCACGCGTGTTGACGATCGGCGCCCTGTCGGCCCTGACGGCCGCCGGCACCGGCCTCGGCTTCGTCGCCCGGGCAAACCCCGGCGACCCCCCCGGCACGATCCGCACGATCGCCGGCGTCACGACGAACTACCGCCAGGGCGGCTTCTCCGGCGACGGTGGCAAGGCCAGCGACGCCCAGCTCTACAACCCCCGGGCGGTGGCCTTCGGCCACGACGGCGACGTGTTCATCGCCGACGCCCTCAACCACCGGATCCGCAAGATCGACAAGAACGGCGTCATCACGACGATCGCCGGCAACCCGACCGGCAGCAACAACAACGGCAGCCCGGCGGGCGCCTTCGGCGGCGACGGCGGCCCGGCCACGCAGGCCCAGCTCAACCAGCCCCACGGCGTCGCCGTGGATTCCAAGGGCAACGTCTACGTCGCCGACAGCCTCAACAACCGGATCCGCAAGATCGACGCCGCCAGCGGCGTCATCACCACGATCGCCGGCAGCGAGGAGAAGCACGGCCGGCCCGACGGCCCGGCCGACAAGGCGATCCTCAAGTTCCCGAAGTCGATGTTCATGACGCCCGACGACGTCCTCTACATCTGCAACAGCGGCGGGAACATGATCCTGAGGATGGACCTGAAGGCCAATCCCCTGACGATCCAGCGGGTGGCCGGCAACCTCTACGCCAAGCGCTACGGCGGCGACGGCGGGTTCGCCACCGACGCCCAGCTCAACACGCCGGAGGGCGTGTGGGCCATGCCCGACGGCACGGTCTACCTGTCGGACAGCGAGAACAACCTCGTCCGCAAGGTCGGGGCCGACGGCAAGATCGCCACGATCGCCGGCGACGTCGAGGCGGCCAAGAAGGCGGCCGAGACCAACCAGTACCCGATCCCGACCGACTCCGCCGGTGACGGCGGGCCGGCCACCGCCGCCCACCTGAACGGGCCCCGGGGCATCGCCGCCGACGACGCCGGCAACATCTACGTGGCCGAGGAGGGCGGGGCCCGCATCCGCCGGATCGGCAAGGACGGCATCATCACCACGATCGCCGGCAATGGCCAGCCCACGGCGGACGGGCACAACCCCCGGGTGGCCGGCGACCCCGGCCCGGCCCCGGCGCTGGAGGCGCAGTTCAACACGATCCACGACCTGAACCTCGACAAGGACGGGAACCTCTGGATCGCCGACAGCAAGAACAACCGCGTGCGGGTGGTGTTCGACCCGGCCCAGGCCCCGGCCGGGAACCCCGGGCCGGGAGCGCAGAGCCCGCCGCCGCAGAGCCCGCCGGCCCAGAACCCGCCCCCGCAGAACCCCCCGGCCCAGAACCCGCCGCCGCAGAACCAGCCGCCGCAGAACCAGCCGCCGAGCGGCCAGGACCCGCAGGGCCCGCAGGGCAAGCCCGGCCCCGACAAGACGCAGCCGTCCACGACGACCACGACGGCCGCCCCCACCACGACGACCACGGCCCCGGCCAAGGGCGGGTCGGCGACCACCACCACAACGGCCGCCGGCAAGGACGGCTCGGCCACGACCACGACGACGGCCAAGGCCGACGCATCCACGACGACCACGACGGCCGCCGGCAAGGGCGGATCGACCACCACGACGACCGCGAAGAAGTAGGTCTCCGACCTCCGGATCAGCGCTTCGCTCCGGACCGGCGTTCATCTGCGACGAACGTGTGTTGCCGATGAACGCCGGTCGGCGCGACGGCGGTCGCCGGTGTCGCCGCTCGTCACCGGCCGGGGGTGCGCCAGCCCGGCGGCGGGTGGAAGGCGGTGGCCGGCGCCAGATCGGGGGGCAGCGTATGGCCGGCCGGGAGTTCCCGCCCGGTCGCCAGCAGGGCCGGCAGGAGATGCGTGTGCGGCCCGTCCGGTGACGTCCCCTGGTCGGGCGGGATCGGGTTCCACACCTCGATCCGGCCGAGCGCCGTGACCACGACCCGGTGGGGTGAGGCGGCCACGATGCCGGGCCCGACCGTCTCGATCGCCGCCCGCCAGGTCGCTCCCTCGGCCGCCCGGAGCCGGGCGACGAGGGCGGCGTCGCCCGTCCGGATGCAGAACGCCGCCGCCGGGTGGCCCACCGCCAGGTCGACGAGGATGTCGCCGCCGTCCTCCGGACGGAGGGCCGCCCGGTCGGGGCCGAGGATGGTGACCCCGGCCGGCGGGGCGGGGAGCGACGGCCGGGGGACGCCGAGGTAGACGGTGCCCGGCCCGTCGCGCCGGTGCGGGTCGGCGGCGGCGAAGGCCCGGGTCGCATCGGTGACCGCCAGGCGGAGGCCGCCGCCAGCGGTCAGCGCCTCGACCGTGCGGCCGTGGCGGTGCACGTCGGCCCGGCCACCGGATGCGATGAATTCCGCCAGCGCCCCCTGCACGCCCATGGACCAGCCGCCGACGGCTCCGACCAGCGTGCCGTGGGCCAGATCAACGATCCCGTCCGGGCTCAGGTCGAGGCGCTGCAGGGCGAGGGCAGGGGGCGACACTGACGCCCATTCTGGCCTCCGGCAGATTCGCGGCACTCGCACCGAGTGGCAGGACAAGCCCGGGCGCGGGCCGTACTTCGATGCCACCGGTTCGTCATGAACCGGTTCCCCCCATGCGTATCGGAGTTTCGATGTCCTTGCCTTCGCCCCGGTTGTCCGGCCGCGGCCGTGGCCGGCTGGCCGCCGTGGCCGCGGTCTTCGTCGCCGCCCTCCTGCCCCTGGTCGGTCCCGTCGGGCCGGCGCCGGCGCTGGCGGCCGGGCGATCGGCGGACGCCGCCGGCGGCGCCACCCCGGCCGGGTACTGGATGGCGGCGTCGGACGGCGGCGTGTTCGCCCAGGGCCGCGCCCGCTTCCTCGGCTCCACCGGCGGGATCCACCTCAACCAGCCGATCACCGGCATGGCCGCCACGCCGACCGGCGACGGCTACTGGCTCGTCGCCTCCGACGGCGGCATCTTCGCCTTCGGCGACGCCCGGTTCTTCGGCTCCACCGGCTCCCTCACCCTCAACCGGCCGATCACCGGCATGGCCGCCACGCCGACCGGCGACGGCTACTGGCTCGTCGCCTCCGACGGCGGCATCTTCGCCTTCGGCGACGCCCGG
Source organism: Acidimicrobiia bacterium (assembly GCA_025934385.1). The sequence goes on from JAICYE010000177.1 coordinate 5,557, forward strand.
TTCTTC
>JAICYE010000380.1 GCA_025934385.1 Acidimicrobiia bacterium
GCAGCCGCATCATCGAGGCCAGCCTGGCCGGCACGGCGTTGTTCGCCGTCACCGCCTTCCCGGCCTCGGCCGGCGTGGACGCCCTCAAGCTCCCGGCCGCCGCCCTCGGCCTCGGGCGGTTCGTCGTGTCGATCCCGCTGTCGTTGCTGGCCCTGGCCCGGGCCGCCGTCCGCACCGCCCGCCAGGAGGACCGCATCACCGTCGGCGGTCTCTTCTTCCTGCAGGGCTCCGCCCCCCGGCCCGTCCGCCGGCTCCTGCTCGGCTCCCTCCTCGCCGCCCTCGTGGTGACGGTGCTGACCGTGTCGGGCGAACCGTTCGGCGTGCTGCAGCCGGTGTTCCCGCTGGCACTGTGCGCCTGGTGGGGCGCCCGGTACGGCACCTTCCCCCGCCTCCCCGAACCCGAGCATTGATAGGTTCGCCTGTACCCATGGCTGACGAGGCCCGCGAGACCATCCACGCCGCCGCGACCCCCGAGCGCTGCTACGGGGTGGCGATCGACTTCGACCGCTACCCGGAGTGGGCCACCGACGTGAAGGACGTCGAAATCCTCGACCGTGACGACGAGGGCCGGGGCACCAGGGTGCGCTACCAGATCTCGGCCCTGGGCAAGACGATCGGCTACGTCCTCCGCTACGACTACGCCGACGCCCCCGCCGGCTTCTCCTGGACGCTCGAGAAGGCCGACTACCTCACCCGCCTCGACGGCGCCTACCGCTTCGACGCCGACGGCTCCGGCACGCAGGTCGGCTACGTGCTGACCGTGGACATCACGTTCCCGCTCCCCGGGTTCATGAAGCGGGCCGCGGCGGGGCTGATCGTCGACAACGCCATGCGGCAGTTCAAGGCCCACGTGGAGGCGGACAGCGGCCCCGGGCCCAGGCCGTAGCATTGCCCCCTGTGATCAGCGAGGACCGGATCCGGGACCTGGCCGGCCGTCGCAGCAGCACGGTGGTGACGAGCTGCTACCTCGACGTCGACGGCCGCCGCCATCCCCGTCACGCCGACTACGAGGCGCAACTCGAGCACCTCGTGCGGGAGGGGCGGGAGCGGGCCGCCGGGTTCGGGCCCGAGGCCGCCCGGTCGGTGGCCGCCGACCTCGACCGCATCTCCACCTGGGTGCGCCGGGGCTTCGACCGTTCCCGGGTGGGGGGGCTGGCGTTCTTCGCCTGTTCCGACGACGGCTGGTTCGAGGTGATCGAGTCGCCCCTGCCCGTCGGCAACGGGATCGCCGTCAACCACACGCCCCACGTGCGGCCGCTGGAATCCGTCCTCCAGGCCTACGAACGGTTCGCGGTGGTGCTCGTCGACCGCCAGCGGGCCCGTCTGTTCCGCTTCGAGCTGGGCGAGCTGACCGAGCACACCGAGGTCTTCGAGTCCGCCCTGCGCAATGCCACGCCGACCGACCCCGGGCACCCGGCTCAGGGCAGCCGGGGGGCGGCCGTCCAGCGCCGCATCGGAGAGGTCGCCCACCGGAACCTGAAGCACGCCGCCGACGTGGCGTTCGCCGAGCTGCAGCGGCGGCCCGTCGACCACGTGATCCTGGGCGGCCCCCACGAGGTGGTGGTGGAGTTCGAGGGGCTGCTCCATCCCTGGATCCGCGAGCGGGTCGCCGACCGGCTGGCGATCCCGGCCACCGCCGGGGCCGACGAGGTCCGCCAGGCGGCGCTGTGCGTCGAGGCGGCGGTGGCCCGGCGCAACGAGGCGGCGCTGGTCGAACGCCTCCGCGACGCCGTCGGGACCGGCGCCGGCGTCGCCGGGCTCGAGCCGACGCTGGCGGCCCTGGTCGAACGGCGTGTCGACCTGCTGCTGGTGTCCGACGGCTTCGACACCGAGGGCTGGCGCTGCCGGTCGTGCCGCTACCTCGGCCCGCTCGGCCGGCGGTGCCCGGTGTGCGCCAAGGAGATGGACCTCGTCGAGGACGTCGTCGAGGAGGCCGTCGAAGAGGCGCTGGCCAACAAGTGCCGGGTGCAGATGGTGCGGGAGAGCGCCGATCTCGACGTCCTCGGCCGCATCGGCGCGCTCCTCCGCTTTTGACCGCGGCCGTGCTGACCGCCGGCGTCGACATCGGCGGCACGAAGCTGCTGGCCGTCGCCGCCACCGGGGAGGGCGAGGTCGTGGCCGAGCGCCGCCAGCCCACGCCGGCCGGGACCGACGCCGTCCTGTCGGCGATCTCGGCGGTGGTCGCCGACCTGATGGCCGCCGAGCCCGGCATCGCCGCGGTCGGGGCGGGGCTCCCCGGCCTCGTCGACCTCGACGGCGCGGTGCACTACGCCCCCAACCTCTCCGGCTTCGTCGGCGTCGCCGCCCGGGAGCGCCTGGCCGCCGTGCTGCCGGTGCCGGTGGTGGTCGACAACGACGCCAACGTCGCCGCCCTCGGCGAAGTCCTTCACGGCGCCGGCCGGGGACGGCGGGAGGTCCTGGTCGTCACGCTGGGGACGGGCATCGGCGGCGGGCTCATCATCAACGGCGTGGTCAACCGGGGCGGCTTCGGGTTCGCCGCCGAGATCGGGCACTTCACCGTCGACCGCGACGGGCCGCTCTGCGCCTGCGGCGAACGGGGGCACTGGGAGGCGGTGGCGTCGGGTACGGCGCTGGGGCGGCGGGCCCGGGAGTGGGCGGCCCGGGGTGACGCGCCCGGCGTCCTCGCCCGGGCCGGCGGCGTCGTGGAGGCGGTCACCGGCCACGAGGCGGGGGAGTCGGCGCTGGCCGGAGAGGCGGACGGGCTGGCCATCCTGACCGAGCACGCCGGCGACGTGGCGCTGGGGCTCGGCGGGCTCGTCAACATCCTCGACCCCGAGCTGGTCGTCATCGGCGGCGGGCTGGTCCACCTCGGTGAGGTGCTGGTCGGCCCGATCCGGGCGGCGCTGCCGGCCCACGTCGAGGCGGCCTCGTTGCGGACGCTGCCGCCGGTCGTGCCCGCCGCCTTGGGCGAGCAGGCGGGGGCGGTCGGTGCGGCGGCATTGGCCCGCACGCTGGTGCCGGCGTCGTGAGTCGCTCGGCTGACCGGGCCGTTCGGCGTTCCTCCGCAACACCGGTGGTTGCGGAGGAACGCCGGAGCGTGCGGATCGGGCTCACGCTGCCGTCGTTCCAGTCGGACCCGGAGCGGGTGCTGGCGGTGGCCCGAGCGGCCGAGGACGCCGGGATCGACGGCGTGTTCGCCTTCGATCACCTGTTCCGGCGCCGGGGCGACGCTTCCGGTGGCGGCTCCCGCCGCCCCGGTCGGGGGGACACCCCCCATCCCCCGGGGGGCGGCGAGCGCCGGCCGGCGCTGGA
>JAICYE010000222.1 GCA_025934385.1 Acidimicrobiia bacterium
CTCATCGACGAGGTCGACCGGGCCGACGACGAGTTCGAGGCGTTCCTCCTGGAGCTGCTGGCCGAAGGGGCGGTCACCATTCCCGAGCTGGGCACCGTCCGGGCCGCGCATCCCCCCGTCGTCGTCCTCACCTCGAACCGGACCCGCGACCTGCACGACGCGCTCAAACGGCGCTGCCTCTACCACTGGATCGACTATCCGCCGCTGGAGCGGACGGTGGCCATCATCCGCCGCCGGGTCCCCGCCGCCGCGACGACGCTGGCCGAACAGGTCGGGGCGGCCGTGGCCCGGCTCCGCAGCCTCGACCTCCAGAAGCCCCCCGGCGTCGCCGAAGCCATCAACTGGGCGGCAGTGATCGGGCTGCTCGGCCTCGATCACCTCGACGAAACGGCCGTCGGGCAGACGCTCGGGACGGTGCTCAAGTACCGGGAAGACGTCGACCTGACCCGGGACCGGGGTCTGGCCTGGGTGGCCGGGGGATGACCGACCTGTCCGGCATCGATTTGTCTGGCGTCGACCTGGCCGCCGTGGCCGGGTCTTTCGGGCAGCTCCTCCACGCCGCCGGTGTCCCCGTCACCCCGGAGCGCAGCGGCCGCTTCGCCCGGGCCGTGGCACTGGCCGCCACGGTGGCAGCGGACGACGTCTACTGGCTCGGCCGGGTGACGCTGCTGACCGGCGCCGACCAGATCCCGACGTTCGATGCCGTCTTCGGCCAGCTGTTCCGGGGCCTCGTCGACGTCGCCGACCAGCGCGGCGACCCGAACGCGCCGTCCCCTTCAGCGGCGCGGCGGTCAGGGCCCCGATCGGCTCCGACCCGGCCCGGCGAGCTGGCCGCCGTCGGCGGGACCGGCGGCGACCCTCCTGTGATGACCCCCGGCGGCGGTGTCGGCGAGGGGGACGGCGAGGCGTTGCTGGCCGCCGCCAGCGCCGAGGAACGGTTGCGGACCAAGGACTTCGGTCACCTCACCCCCGAGGAGCTGGAAGCCCTGCGCGGCCTGATCGCCGGCCTGGCGCTGGCTGCGCCGTTGCGGATCAGCCGGCGGCGGGTGCGGCACCACCGCGGGCGCCTCGACGTGCGGGCCACGCTCCGCCGGGCGCATCGCCGCGGCGGCGACCCCGTCGACTGGATGCGCCGGCACCCGAAGCTCCGCCCCCGCCGGCTCGTCCTCATCGCCGACGTGTCCGGCTCGATGGAGCCCTACACCCGTGCCTACCTCCACCTGCTCCACGGCGCCGTGCGGGGGGCGAAGGCCGAAGCGTTCGTCTTCGCCACCCGTCTCACCCGTCTCACCCGGGCGCTGGCCGCCACCGAGCCCGACGCCGCCCTCCGCCGGGCGGCCGCCGCCGCCCCCGACTGGTCCGGAGGCACCCGCATCGGCGCCGCCCTGGCCGATTTCAACGACCGCTACGGTCGCCGCGGCGTCGCCCGGGGGGCTGTGGTGGTGATCGTCAGCGACGGGTGGGAAACGGGCGACCCCGCCGTCCTCGGCGAGCAGATGGCCCGCCTGGCCCGCCTCGCCCATCGTGTCGTGTGGGTCAACCCGAGGGCGGCCGCCGATTCCTACGAGCCGAGGGTCGCCGGCATGGCCGCCGCCCTCCCCCACGTGGACGCCTTCGTGAGCGGCCACTCCCTCGCCGCCCTCGAAACACTGCTCGCCACCCTGCAGTGAGCCCGAGCGGCTTGGCGCGAGACCGCGTCACCGCAGATACGTGGTTCCGCCGCCACGATCAGCAGCGATCCCGCCCAGTCGTCTACGGAGCAGAGCGCGGCGGCGTGTTCCCTGTGGAGGTGAGCGGATTTGAACCGCCGACGATGGAACTATTCCCCGCCACTTTGGCGCCAAATACCCCGGAGGCCCCGATCGTCAGGGGTGCCGTCGACGTCCCACGTGATGCCGGCTTCCCCGCGGTAGCGGCAATACGTGCCGGTGACGATTGTGCGCTGGAGGTGGCCGGCCAGTTCGGGCAGGGACGCCTCGAGTTTGCCGATGGCGTCCCGTACCCGGGCGGCGATCGCCTTGCGGGCCCGTTCGGCGGGGTGGTTGGCGAAGTGGCGGGCCCGGCCGTGGGCGCCCTGGATCCGTCCGAGCTCCTCGAGTAGCGCCTGTCGCTCGGCAACGAGTCGGGCGGCGCGCTCGTCGTCGTGGTCGCTCGTGGCCTCGGCCCTCTCGGTCTCGAGGTCGGCGAGACGCTGGCGGTAGGCGTCGAGGGCGCGCCGGTCGGCGAGGGCGCCGGCGGCTCCCGAGCGCTCGGCGGCGTCCATGAGGTCGAGCGCGTGGATGTCCGTGCCGGGCGTGGCCAACAGGCGGGCGATGTCTCCAAGGCCCTTGGTGTGGGGCACGACGGCGCTGGCGCCGGCGAAGGTGATGTGCCACACGCCGCCCCGCCGGTGCATCGAGTTCCTCGTGGCCGGCGCCAGAGCGGCGGAGTGGACGTCGGCCAGATCGCGGCGGGCCTCCGCCTGCCAGCCCGTGGCGCCGAGGCGTTGGTAGGTGTCGGTCGCCTGTTCGAGCAGCTGCCGTGACCGGTCGGGCTGGTCGAGACCGGCGGCGAGCAGGCCGGCGGTGTGGGCGTGGCTGCCGGCGAAGGCCACGACCGCGCCGTTGACACCGCACGACCCGGTGAGGAGGGCGAGATCGTCGAGCAGCTCCGCACACAGGTCCCGGTCACCGAGGGCGACGGCGGCTTGGCTGAGCTCCCGGACGAAGACGGACCACAGGTAGGACTGGTCCGCCCGCCAGGTACCGAGGTCGACGACGGCGGCGACGTGGTGACGGGCGGCCTCCAGGTCGCCGGCCCGGGCGGAGAACCCGGCGGCGACGGCGTGGGCATGGATCGGCGCCCCCGTCCAGTGGTCGACGGCTTCGGCGGCGAAGGCGGACAGCTCGTCGGGCCGGCCGCGGGCTCGCACCAGCTCGAGGCGCTGCGACATGCGGACGTTGCCAGTGTCCGGCTCGCGTATGCGATCGCCGAGGGCGGCCGCCCGCTCGATGCGCTCGTCCGCTTCGTCGAGCCGGCCGCGCAACAGGGCGAGGCAGGCTCGCCTGGTCTCGGCCAGATAGCGATGGAGCGGCTGGCCCAGGCGGTCGAGGATGGCCAGGCAACCGTCGAGGGCGGCCCGGTAGGCGGGCGAGCCGTGCTCGAGCAGGGCGTTGGCCAGGAGCAGCTGGCCCTGGGCGTGGCGCTCGTCGTCGGAGGCGGCGAGGGCGACGGCGATGATCTCCCGGGCGAGGTCGGTTCGTTCGACCTCGGTGCCGGGTGTCCAGAGCACGTCGTGGCGGGCCAGGAGGCAGGCCGCCAGCGTGGCCGGATCGCCGGCTCGCCGACCCAGGTCCAGGGCCCGTTCGCTCAAGGGTCCCGCCCGGGGACGCTCTTCGGCCACCGAGTGCTGGAGCTCGCGGGCCAGCGCCGCGGTGAGCTGCGCTTCCCGCGCCAGGTCGGTGTCGGCGACGACGGCGAGGGCCCGGTCGAGTTCCCGCACGATCTCGTCCCGGCGAGCGGCGAAGCGGGCCCCGAGTTCGGCGGTGGCCAGCGCCACGCTGGCGGTGCGGTCAGGGTCGCCCATCCGGTCGGCCAGATCGCGGGCGGCGCGCAGCAGGCCCCGGGCGTCGAGAGTGCTCCCGGCCCGGGCGAGGGCGTCCGCCTCGGCCACGAGGATGTCGAAGAGTTGCTGGTCGGCGAGGTCGATGGCCGCCTCGGCGAGGCTGGCTCGGAGGCGGCGCAGGTGAGCGGCGGCCTCGGCGAAGGCCAGGGCCTCGCGTTCTGCCGTGGCGGCCTGGAGCGCCCATCGGACGGCCCGGTCCGGCCCGTCGAGCGGAATGGCGGCGATGAAGTGCCGGGCCAGTTCGGCCGGTGCGACCGACGCCGTTCGTGTCGCCCGTTCCTCGAGGGCCGATCCGATCGCCTGGTGCAGCTTCACCCGGTGGGGGGCTTCGAGGCGGTCGTGGATCGTCTCGCGCAGCAGGTCGTGGGCGAAGTGGAGCCCGTCGCCGGTGGGCGTCAGGACCCCGGCCGCGACGGCGTCGCGGGCGGCGTCCTCGACGGCGAGGGGAGAGGCGTCGAGAGCCCGGGCGGCGACATCCGGCGAAAGGCCGGTGCCCACGATCGCCGCCACCTCGAGCAGCGCCTGGGTCGGGCCCGGGAGCCGGGCCATCCGCCGTTCGATGACATCTCGGACGGCGGCGGGGATGTGGTCGACGGTGCCCTCGGCGTGGTCGGTGAGCAGGGCGACTTCCCGCACGAAGAACGGATGACCACCGGTGCGGCGGTGAATGGCGTCGGCGGTGGCACGGTCGATGTTCCGCCCGGTCAAGCGGGCCACCAACTCCCCGGTGGCGTTGGCGTCGAGGCCCTCGACGTGGACGTGCTCGCTGTGGCTGACGAGCGCTCCGAGCAGCGCCCGGGCCGAGGCGTCGAGCTCGTTGTGGCGGTAGGCGCCGATGAGGCAGACGCCCGACCGGTCAGCCGCGGCCCGGGCGACGAAGTCGAAGAGGGCCAATGATGATGCGTCGGCCCAGTGGAGGTCATCGAGCACCACGACCAGGCCCCGCTCCTCTGCCAGCGTGTCGAGCAACCGGCTGGTGGCATCGAAGAGCAGGAGCCGGGCCCGGTCGGTCAGCTCGCCATGCGAGGCTTCACCGAGAGCCGGGACGATGGTGGCCAGGAGCGGCGCGTCGTCGCCGGACAGGCGGCGCGCCTCGTCGGCCCCGATCGCCCGCACCAGCCCGTCGAGGGCCTGGGTCCAGGGCCAATAGCCCGGAGCACCCGCCACGTCGAGACAGGTGCCCCACCCGATCCGGGCCCCCGGCCCGCCCGCCACCGCGGCGACCGCCCGGAGCAGGGACGTCTTCCCGACGCCGGCCTCCCCGGTGACCATCACCGTCACCCGCTGACCTTGAAGCGCCCGCCCGACCAGCACGCCGAGCCGGTTGAGCAACCGGTCGCGACCCACCAGCGTGGCGGCCATCGGGCGGCCGGCACCCAGAGTTTCGGACACGGCC
>JAICYE010000470.1 GCA_025934385.1 Acidimicrobiia bacterium
CCGAGTTCCCCAAGGGCGCCATGCGGGGGCAGCTGGCCAAGGCGTAGGCCGAGGTGTAGGAAGGCGAGATCACCGTTCCTGGTCGGCCGGTCCTGGGGAGGGGCGCCGGTCGGCCAGGAACGGGTACCGCTTCCTGGCCTCGGCCACGACGGCGGGGTCGACGTCGGCGAGGAGGATCGTCTCCCCACCGGCCCCGGCGGCGAGGACCTCGCCCAGCGGGTCGACGATGCGGCTGTCGCCGGCGTAGTGGAGCCCGCCTCCCTCGCCGACCCGGTTGACACCGACGACGTAGGCCTGGTTCTCGATCGCCCGGGCCACCAGCAGCGCCTGCCAGTGGGCCCGGCGGGCCGCCGGCCAGTTGGCCACGACGACGTAGCAGTCGGTGGCCTCGGCCATGGCCCAGAACTCGTCGGCGAAGCGCAGGTCGTAGCAGACGAAGGGCGTCACCCGGACGCCTTCGACGGTGAACGTCACCCGTCGGGTGCCGGCGGCGTAGTGCTCGTGCTCGCCCGAGTAGCTGAACGGGTGGATCTTGTCGTAGTGCTCCAACTCGCCCGACGGGCCGGCCAGGAGGAACCGGTTGACGGGCCGCCCGCCGCCGCCGGGGTGGATCGGCACCGATCCGGCCAGCCAGAGGCCGAGGTCGGCGGCCGAGGTGCGGAGGAACTCGGTGCTCGGCCCGTCCTCGGGCTCGGCCACCTTCTCCGGCGCCATGGAGAACCCGGTGGCGAACATCTCCGTCAGGACGAGGAGGCGGGCGCCGGTGCCGGCCGCGGCCACCAACAGCGGCCCGAGGTAGGCGAGGGTTGCCGCCCGGTCCTCGAAGGCCACGTCGTGCTGGATCGCCGCCACCCGGAGCGGGCCCGGCGGGCGGGAAGGGGACGCCGCGCTCATCTCGGGCGCAGGCCTTTGAGACGGGCGGCGGCCTCGGCCAGGATCTCGGGCTGTTTGCAGAAGGCGAACCGCACCAGCGTCTTTCCCGCCTCCCGGTCGTCGTAGAAGACCGACATCGGCACCGCCACCACGCCGACCCGTTCCGGCAGGCCGAGGCAGAACTCGACGCCGTCGGTGGCGCCGACGGGGGCGGCGTCGGTGACGGCGAAGTAGGTGCCCTGGGAGCGGAAGGCGGTGAAGCCGGCGTCCGCCAGGCCCTGGCAGAGGAGGTCGCGGCGCTCGGCCAGGCCGGCGGCCAGCTGGTCGTAGTACGCCGGCGGAAGGCCGAGGGCGACGGTGGCGGCGTGCTGGAACGGCGTGGCGCCTGAATAGGACAGGTACTGCTTCGTGGTGCGGACGGCGGCGATGAGGTCGGCCGGCCCGCAGGCCCAGCCGACCTTCCAGCCGGTGAAGGAGAACGTCTTGCCGTGGCTGGAGATCGTCACGGTCCGTTCGGCCATGCCGGGGAGCGTGGCCAGCGGGATGTGCCGGGCGCCGTCGTACACGAGGTGCTCGTAGACCTCGTCGGTCACGGCCAGGATGTCGCGCTCGACGCAGATGCGGGCCACGGCGGCCAGCTCGTCGGCGGTGAGCACCCGCCCGGTCGGGTTGTGGGGCGAGTTGAGGAGGATCAGGCGCGTCTTCGGCCCCACGGCGGCGGCCAGGGCGTCGGGGTCGAGGGCGAAGTCAGGCGCCCGGAGGGTGACGACCCGGCGGCGGGCGCCGGCCATGGCGATGGTGGCGGCGTAGGAGTCGTAGTACGGCTCGAGCGTGACGACCTCGTCGCCCGGTTCGCACAACCCGAGCACGGCGGCGGCGATGGCCTCGGTGGCGCCCATGGTGATGACGACCTCGCTGTCGGGGTCGTGCTCCAGCCCGTAGCAGCGGCGCTGGTGGTCGGCCACCGCCCGGCGCAGCGCCGGCAGCCCGGCCCCGGGCGGGTACTGGTTGTGCCCGGCCCGGATGGCGGCGATGGCGGCCTCGGCCACCTCGGCCGGCCCGTCGGTGTCGGGGAAGCCCTGGCCGAGGTTGATGGCGCCGGTGCGGGCGGCCAGCACCGACATCTCGTTGAAGATCGTGGTGGTGAAGGGCTGGAGGTGGGCGCCCATGCCTCTGCGCCCCATACCGGTGGGCATGGTCAGAACCTTGCCAGCTGGCCCCGCATCGCGCCGTTCGGGTGGGCGTCGCTGTGGACGTTGACGGAGTAGGCGGACGGGTCGGCGATCAGCTTGGCGGCGGGGTCGCCGGGCAGGTCGACGCAGGACCTGGCGGCGAAGGCCGACTCCCCGGGGGCGAAGGCCGGCATGAGATTCACGACCACGGGGCCCGCCGCGCCCCTGGCCCCCTGGTGGATGTGGGCCTGCGTCGGCTTCTCGCCCATCGTGGCGTTGAGCGTGTAGCAGCCCTTCGTGCCGGCGATGTCGACGGCGAAGTTGCCGATGCCGTCCTTCACGCCCGGGCCGGGGACCTCCTCGGCGCCGGATAGGGCCGCCTTCAGCGTGACCGGTGCGCTGCCGGTCTGGGCCGGCCCGGGGCCGATCGTGACCTTGGTGCTCCCGCCGTCGTGGCCGTGACCGCCGCCGCAGGCGGCGGTCGCAGCGAGGACGACGGCGACCAGCAC
>JAICYE010000345.1 GCA_025934385.1 Acidimicrobiia bacterium
ACCCACGCCTTCACGCTGAAGGACACCATCGACGCCGCGGCGGCCAAGGACTTCACCAAGGCCTACGCCAACGAGCGGACGGCCGCCGACCACATGTCGACGATCGCCACCACGCTGGCGCCGCTGATCTACGCCCAGTTCCCCAAGAACTACTGATCGCCGGACGGGCGGTGCAGGGCCAGGCGGCGTCGGTGGACCTCAATCTCCCCCCGGAGGCCGAGGCGGCACGGGCCGCCGTTCGCCGCTTCCTGGCCGACACGCTCGACGCCGATGGTCGCCCGCCGCCGGACTGGTACGCCCGGCTGGCGGCGGCCGGCTACACCGCGCCCCACTGGCCTCCGCCCTGGGGTCTCGGCGCCTCGCCGGCCGAGCAACTGGCGATCGACGAGGAGCTCCGCCGGGCCGGCGTGCGCCGGCCGGAGAACCCCATCGGCATCGGCTGGGCCGGGCCGACGCTGGTGCTGGCCGGGACCGGGGCGCAGCAGCGCCGCTTCCTGCCGGGGCTGCTCGACGGGTCGGAGGTGTGGTGCCAGCTGTTCTCCGAACCGGGCGCCGGCAGCGACCTGGCGTCGCTCTCGACGGCGGCGGTGCGGGACGGCGGCGAGTGGGTGGTGACCGGCCAGAAGATCTGGACGTCGCTGGCCCGGGAGGCTCGGTACGGGATTCTCCTCGCCCGGACGGATCCCGCTTTGGCTCAGCACCGGAGTATCTCCTACTTCGTGCTCGACATGCGCTCGCCCGGCGTCGAGATCCGGCCGATCCGCCAGATGGACGGCGGCGCCGTCTTCAACGAGGTGTTCCTCGACGGCGTGCGGATCCCGGCTGAGAACCTCGTCGGCGCCGAGGGCGACGGGTGGCGGCTGGCCAGGGTGACGCTGGGCAACGAGCGGGTGGCGCTGTCGGAGGAGGGCGCCCTCTGGGGGAGGGGGCCGACGGTGGCGGCGCTGGTCGACGCCGTGCGGAGAGCCGGGAGAGCACCCCTCGACCCCATGGCACGCCAGCGGTTGGCCGCCGTCTACACCGAGGCCGAGATCCTGCGGATCCTGCGGCTGCGGATGGTGGCGGCGCTGATCACCCGGCCGGCGGCGGCCGCGGCCGAGCCCGGTCCCGAGGCGTCGGTCCGCAAGGCGCTGGCCGACCGGCATGGCCAGCGCCTCTTCGACCTCGCCGTCGACCTCTGCGGCGCCGACGGAACGCTGGCCCGGGAGAACCCGCCGCAGCTTCCCGGAGTCTTCCCCTGGGTGGCGGGGTTCCTGTTCTCCCCGGCGCTGACCATCGGCGGCGGCACCGCCGAGGTCCAGCGCAACATCATCGCCGAGCGGGTGCTCGGGCTGCCCCGGGATCCGGCCGCCTGAATCCCCTCTTCCAGCACGGGGTGGCGAGCGGGGATCCGAGCGCCGACGGCGTCGTCCTCTGGACGCGGGTCAGCGTGGCGGCGTCGGAATCGGTACCGGTGCGCTGGGCGCTGTCGTCCGACCCGACACTGGCGGAACCGGAGTGGGGCGGCGTGGTCACGGCGACGCCGGGGCGGGACCACACCGTCCACGTGCCGGTGCAGGGGCTGCGCCCCTCCACGACGTACTGGTACGGCTTCACCTGCGGCGACGTCCGCTCCCCCATGGGCCGGACCCGGACGCTGCCGACGCCCGACGACGCCGGGCTCGACCGGCTCCGCCTCGGGCTGGTCTGCTGCTCCCACTACGCCACCGGGTGGTTCAACGCCTACGGGCGGCTGGCCGAGCGCGACGTCGACCTCGTCGTCCACCTCGGCGACTACATCTACGAGGCCGAGGCCAAGCACGAGAAGTGGACGAGGCTCCACCGGCCCCGGGGCCGCTGCCTCACGCTGCCCGACTACCGGGCCCGCCACGGCCAGTACAAGACGGACCCCGACCTTCAGCGCCTCCACGCCCGCCACCCGATGGTGGCCGTCTGGGACGACCACGAGCTGGCCGGCAACGCCTGGTGGGACGGGGCGGCGGGGCACGTGCCCTGGAGCGACGGCGACTGGTCGCGGCGCCGGGCCGCCGCCGTGCAGGCCTACCGGGAATGGATGCCCTCGGGGCTGCCCGACCGGTCCGACCCCCTCCGGGTGTGGCGGACGGTGCCGCTCGGCCGCCTCGGCGATCTGGTGATGCTCGACACCCGCCTCGTGGGCCGGGAGCGGCCGGCGGCGGGCCGGCGGCCCGTCGTCGGAGTTCACCGCCGGGACCGATCGCTGCTCGGCCCGGCGCAGTGGGCGTGGCTGGAGGAGACGCTGACGGCGCGGGAGGCGTCGTCCCGGCCGTGGACGCTGGTGGCCAGCCAGGTCGTCATGGCGCCGATCCACCTGATGGCCGCCGGCGGCCGGCTCGGCCGGCTCCTCGCTGGCCCGCTCGGCGCCGTCGGCGGCGGCCTGGTGGTCAACCCCGGCCAGTGGGACGGGTACCCCGGGGAACGGGAGCGGCTGCTCTCGGCGCTGGCCCGCCGGCCCGGGGAGGCGCTGGTGGTGAGCGGCGACCTGCACTCGTCGTGGGTGTCGGAGCTGCGCTCCTCCGACGGGTCGGGGCCGGCGGTGGCGGCGGAGTTCACGGTCCCCGCCGTGAGCGCCCCGACGTTCGCCCGGGCGCTGGCCCCCAAGGTGCCGGGCGCCCGCTCAGTGCTGGAGCGGGTGATCCGGCGGGCCAACCCCCACATCGCCTGGGTGGACACCGCCCGCCACGGCTACGTGCTGCTCGAGGTGACCGCTGATCGGATCGAGGGCCAGTGGTGGCACGTCGAACGGGTCGGGATGCGCACCGGCGAGGAGCGGCTGGCCGCCACGTGGTCGGTCGCCCACGGCGACCCCCGCCCGATCGGGGGGCCGACGGCCGGGGCCTGACCGGGCCGGCGCCGCCAACCCCACGCAGACGACGCCGGCGAGGACGCCGCCGAGGGCGTTGAAGGCCAGGTCCCAGCCGGTGTTCTCGTAGCCGCCGACGTAGGCGTCGGGGAAGCGGAGGGCGGAGAGGAACTCGAACAGCTCGTTCGACGCCCCGAACCCCCAGCAGACGAGCATGGCCACGACGGCCCGCAGGCCGGGCCCCGCCTTGCGGGCGTCGACCACATGGCCGAGGGCCTGGAACACGGCCACCGTGACCGTCGCCGAGATGAAGCAGTGGGCCACCTGGTCGAACTTGAGGATCCCGGGTACCAGCCAGGTCTCGTAGAGGATCGGCGCTCCCTTGTCGGGTGAGGGGAGCAGCCCGCCGCACAGGTGCACCGCCCCGGCGACGGTGAGGGCGGCGATCGTCGCCCGGGGCAGCGGCCAGCGCCGGTGCCCGGCCCGCACGAGCAGGGCCAGCAGCGACCAGACGAGCAGGTAGGCGACGACCCGCCGGTTGCGGTCGGCGATCCCGTAGGCGGCCACCGCCGCCACCTGCCCGGCGAGGGCCACGGCGACCCACGACGGGCGCCTCATACGGCGACCGCCGCTTCGCGGGTGAGCCCGTCCGCCTGCAAGGCCCGGTCCGCCTCCCGTGCCCGGTCCGCCTGCCGTGCCCGGTCAGCCTCCCGTGCCCGGTCCGCCTGCCGTGCC
>JAICYE010000346.1 GCA_025934385.1 Acidimicrobiia bacterium
CCCGCCCCGCCGCCCGGCGGTGACTCCGACCCGCAGGCCGCCCAACCGCTCCGACCCCGGCACGAGGGCCGGATCGGGGCGGACGGCCGGCCGGGCCGGGACACACCCGCCTGGGCTCACCGGCGTCCCGCCTCCTCGACACAACTGGGCCGGTGGGCCGGCTCGCCGCCGTACCAGGCGATCCGGTCCGACAGCCGCACGACGTCGCCCACGACCAGGACGGCCGGGCCGGGCAGGCGGGCCTCGGCCACCGCCACCGGCAGGTCGAGCAGCTGTGCGCCGACGACGCGCTGGTCGGGCAGTGTGCCCCGCGACACGACCGCGGCCGGCGTGGCTGGGTGGCGGCCGCCGGCCATGAGCCGGTCGACGATGTCGCCGAGCCGGGCGAGACCCATGAGCACGACGAGCGTGTCGGTGGCGGCGGCGATGCGGTCCCAGTCGACCGGTTCGCCGTCGGCCCGCTGTCCGGTGACGACGGCGATCGACGAACCGCAGCGGCGATCGGTGGCGGGAATGCCGGCGGCGGCCAGCGCGGCCAGCGCCGACGTCGGTGCCGGGACGACGTCGAAGCCGATCCCCGCCCCGGTCAGGGCCTCGGCCTCCTCGGCACCGCGCCCGAAGACGAACGGGTCGCCTCCCTTGAGCCGCACGACCCGCTTGCCCTGCCGGGCCAGGGTGATCAGCAGCGCGTTGATGCCGTCCTGGGAAACGGCGTGGTGCCCGGGCTCCTTGCCCACATCGATGGCGACGCGGCCGGCCAGCAGCGCCGGGTGCACCAGCCGGTCGTGGACGACGACGTCGGCGGCGTCGAGAGCCGCCCTGCCGCGGACCGTGATGAGATCCGGGTCGCCGGGCCCGGCACCGACGATCGACACCCATCCCCCGCATCGTCGGTCCGCCGCCTCAGCGCTTCGAATTGGCGTTCCTTTTCCGCTGTATTCCGGCAAACGAACGCCGAATGGGCGGGAGCCGCCCAGCAGCACCCGGGGCAGGCGCCGGCCGGTCACGCCGGACCGAGCTCGGCCGCCACCAGCCGCACCATGGCCGCCAGCCGGGGCGGGTCGGGCCACACCGGATGGGCGACGCCCTCGGCCACGGCGGCGTCGGCGCACACCGGCCCGACGCACACCGCCCGCACCGTGGCGTTGCAGGCGGCCCTCAGGTCGTCGCCTCTGCCGCACTCCTCGGCGAGGCGGAACAGATGGTGCACCGCCGGCTGACTGGTGAACGTGACGGCGTCGAGATCGCCGGCGCAGGCGGCATCGATCAGCGCAACGGCGGGCCGCGGGTCGTCCGGCCTGACCCACCGGTAGACGGGCACCTCGACGAGCTCCCGGCACAACGCGGCCAGCGCCGCGGTCGAGGGGTGCCCGGCGGGGTCGAAGAGCTGGACGGCCACCCGGGCCGAAGCGATCCCCTCGGCCGCCAGGTGGGCGACGACCTCCTCCATCGTCTCCGATGGCGCCTGCCAGGCGACGTCGAGCCCGATCCGGCGCAGCGCCGAATGGGCCTTGGCGCCGCGGGCGACGACGACGGCCGGGCGCAGCGCCCCCGACAACCCGCCGGCCAGGCCCCACGCCCCCGCCGCCTCCAGCCACAGGGTGATCCCCTGGCCGGTGCTGGCCACGAGGCAGTCCGGCGGAGCGGCGACGAGCGCCTGCGTCGCCCGCTGCAGCGCTCCGTCGTGCCGCAGGTCGACGGTCCGCAGCGTCGGCCCGTACACGACGTCGGCGCCGAGCTGCTCGAGGAGATCGGCCTGGGCCCGCCAGCGGCGGTCGGCGGTGATCCCCACCCGCCGTCCGGCCAGACGGGGAGCGGCGGTCATGCCCGGCTGTACCCCAGTCCGTCGAGGGTCTCGTCGTCGAGCTCCGGCTGCGCCGAGGGATCCACGGGCGTGGCGAACACCTCGACGACGCCGTTGCGCCGCCGCACGCGGAACACCTCGAGGCGGCTGGAGGCGTCCTCGTAGCACACGCCCGTCCGGAGGTTGAACGTCTGCTTGTAGATCGGCGAGGCGACCTTCGGCTCGCCGCCCCGGTCGCCGACGATGCCCCGCGACATCACGTTGGCCCCGCTGAACGGATCGTGGTTCGACAGGGCGTGCAGCGTTCCGTCGGAGAGCCGGAAGACGGCCACCTGCCGGCCGTCGACCAAAGCGGAGACGCCGGTGTCGGGATAGATCGACTCGTAGGGGCAGACCTCCACCCAGTCCGCCATTTCAGGCTTCCCCCATTCAGGATTCCTTCGGGGGCCGCCGGCTGATCGTGACCGGCACCCCGGACCCAGTGGCGAAGGACCGTTCCTCGGGACGGGCGGGCCTCTTCTGGCCCCGCTCCAGCACGTAGAGCTGGCGTTCGTCGCCGACGCCCTCGGCATTGACGAAGGTCCGGAACCGGGCGACCTTGGCCGGGTCCTCGACCGTCTCCTTCCACTCGCAGCGGTAGGAGTCGACCTGGCGCTGCATCTCGGCCTCGAGCTCCGCGCCGATGCCGAGGGCGTCGTCGACGATCACCGAGCGCAGGTAATCGATCCCGCCCTCGAGCCTGTTGAACCATGGCGCCGTTCGCTCCAGCCGGTCGGCCGTCCGCGTGTAGAACATAAGGAACCGGTCGAGATAGCTGATGACGTGCTCGTCGTCGACGTTCTCGACGAGCAGCACGGCGTGCTGGGGCCGCATCCCGCCGTTGCCGCACACGTACACGTTCCAGCCGGTCTCGGTGGCGATGACGCCGAAGTCCTTCCCCTGGGCCTCGGCGCACTCCCGGGCGCAGCCCGACACGGCCGACTTCAGTTTGTGGGGGGCCCGGAAACCCCGGTAGCGCAGCTCGATCTCGATGGCCAGCGACACCGAGTCGAGCTGCCCGAAGCGGCACCAGGTGCTCCCGACGCAGGACTTCACCGTCCGGAGGGCCTTTCCATAGGCGTGGCCCGACTCGAAACCGGCGTCGATCAGCCGGCGCCAGATGTCGGGCAGCTGGTCGAGCTGGGCGCCGAACAGGTCGATGCGCTGGGCCCCGGTGATCTTGGTGTACAGGTTGAACTCCCGGGCCACCTCGCCGAGGGCGATGAGCTTCTCGGGCGTGATCTCGCCGCCGGGCACCCGGGGCACGATCGAGTAGCTGCCGTCCTTCTGCATGTTGGCCAGGAACCGGTCGTTGGTGTCCTGCAGGCCGGCGTGGGCGGGGTCGAGCACGTACTCGTTCCACAGTGACGCCAGCATGGATCCCACCGCGGGCCGGCAGATCTCGCAGCCGCGACCCCGGCCCCAGCCCGAGATCAGCTCCTCGAACGTACGGACCTGGCGGACCCGCACGATGTCGAAGAGCTGCTGGCGGGTGAAGGGGAAGTGCTCGCAGAGGCTGCGGTCGACGGCGACACCGGCCTTTTCCAGCTCGTGGTGGAGGATGGCGGTGCACAGCGGCACGCAACTGCCGCAACCGGTCCCGGCTTTCGTGGCGCCCTTGATCTGGCCGACCGTCGTGAGCCCGCCGTCGGCGATGGCGGCGCACAGCGCCCCCTTGGTGACGTTGTTGCAGTTGCAGACCGTCGACCCCG
>JAICYE010000582.1 GCA_025934385.1 Acidimicrobiia bacterium
CGGCCGAACTCACCCGCTCGGCCGGCGGGGGCGAGACGCGCTTCACCGCCGATCCCGGCCTCGACACCGCCGACCTGGCTGCCACGCTGTTGCTGGCGCCGGCGGCGGTGACCGAGAGCAAGCCGGGGGAGTACGTCGTCCATGCCGCCCCGAGCCCGGAGCTCGTCGCCGCCCTCACCGCCTGGCTGCGGGACCACGGCGTGGCCCTCGGCGACCTGCGGGCCGGCCGGCGGACGCTGGAGGAGGTGTTCCTCCAGGTGACGTCGGAGCCGTCGACGGCCGGCGGGGAGGACGCCGAGGCCAACGTGCCCGGCGGCCGCCGCCGGCGGCGGGGCCGGGGGGCCCGGGCCGCCCGCAGCCGGAGCGCGTCGTGAGCCTGCGGGGCATCGGCGCCCAGGTCGAGGTCGAGACGAAGCTCACGCTGCGGCGGGGCGAAAGCGTCATCGTCACCCTCGGGATCCCCGTCGGGATCCTGCTGTTCTTCGGCCGAGTCGACCTCGACCTCTACGCCGGCTACAAGGATCCCCTCGACTTCCTGGTGCCCGGCGTCCTGGGGCTGGCGGTGATGTCGGCGGCCATGGTCAGCCTGGGTATCGCCACCGGGTTCGAACGGCGCTACGGCGTCCTCAAGCGGTTGGGGACGACCCCGCTGGGCCGCTCCGGCCTGCTCACGGCCAAGACCCTCACGGTCGTGGCCGTCGAGATCATCCAGGCGGTGATCCTCATCGCCACCGCCCTGGCCATGGGCTGGTCGCCGGCCGGCGGCTACGCCACGGCGCTCGGCGTGATGGTGCTGGGCACCATCGCCTTCTCCGGCCTGGGGCTGCTGATGGCCGGCACCCTGCGGGCCGAGGGGACGCTGGCCGTGGCCAACGGCGGCTACCTCCTCCTGCTCGTCCTCGGCGGGATGGCCTACCCGCTGTCGAAGCTGCCGCTGGCCCTCCAGGACGTCGCCCGGGTGCTGCCCGCCGCCCCGATGACCGACTGCCTGCGGGGCGCCCTGACCGGCGCCGGCATCCCCGGCGCCCGGCTGTCGATCCTCATCGGCTGGGCGGTCCTCGCCCCCCTGCTGGCGGCCCGCAGCTTCCGCTGGGAGGAATGAGTCGGCTTCCGGCGTTCCTCCGCAACACCTGTCGTTGCGCAGGAACGCCGAAGCGGGCTGTCAGCCCGTCCGGGTGATCTTCGCGAACTCCTTTTCGAGGTTCCCCACGAAGACCGGGCCGATCAGGTCACCGGCGATCGTCCCGTCGGGACGGATGAAGAAGTTGGCCGGGGCGCCCTCGACGCCGTACTCGGCCGCCACCCTCCCGTCGGGATCGACCAGCGTCGGCCAATCGACGCCGGCCTGCTCGGCGGTGGCCCGTCCGACGTCGGGGTTCTCCTTGTAGAGGATTCCGACGATCGCCACCCCGGGGTAGCGGTGATGCAGCTCGAGCAGTCGGGGCAGCTCGAGGGTGCACTGCTCGCACCAGGCGCCCCAAAAGAGGACCACCGTGGGCTGACCCCGGAAGCTGGCCAAGGAGACCGTCTTCCCGTCGACCGAGCGCAGCTCGAACGTCGGGGCCGAGCCGCCGTGCAGCGGATCCATCCGGTGCTCGGGGTTCAGGGCCCGCCGCACGAGGAGGCTGATCGGCACGGCCAGCACGATGAGGACGAAGGCGACGTAGCGGATCGTCCGTCCCCGGTGGCGGGCCGGAGCGGGCGGCGGCCCGTCAGAAGCGGTGCTGGACGACA
>JAICYE010000250.1 GCA_025934385.1 Acidimicrobiia bacterium
AGCAGGGCGGCGACGTCGTCGTAGACGGCGACGGCCCCGGCGGCCTCGAGCTCGGCCCGGCTGATCCCGCCGGTCGTCACGGCCACGCAGCGGAGCCCGGCCCGGGACGCCGCCTCGACGTCCCACACGGTGTCGCCGACCGCCACGGTCGACTCCGGCGCCGTGCCCGCCTCGGCCAGGGCGGTCGAGAAGAGGTCCGGCGCCGGTTTGGCCGCCTCCACCTCGCCGGCGCTGGTGACCGCGTCGATGGCGTCGTCGGCGTCGATCGCCGCCAGCAGCGCCTCGAGGTCGTTCTTCTCCGCCGACGTGGCCAGCACCACCCGCAGGCCGCGGTCGTGCAGCGCCCGCAACAGGTCCTTGGCCCGGGGCAACGCCCGGATCTCCGACTTCAACGCCGAGAAGTGCCGGGCCCGCTCCGCCTTCAGCTCCGGACGGGGGCGGCCGAAGAGCGTCTCGAGCAGCTCGTCGCTGCCCATGCCGACCAGCCGGTGGATCCGGGCGCTGGCGATGCCGGCCTCGTCATGGTCGAGGAACACCCTCCGCCACGCCAGGACGTGGAGGTAGTTGGTGTCGACCAGGGTCCCGTCGACGTCGAAGAGCACGGCGCGGCCAGAGGCGGTGTCCATGCCGCTTCCCTTACCCCTCCGGCGCGACACAATGCAGCCATGGACGTCGAGGTCATCGTCGAGATCCCCAAGGGCTCCCGCAATAAGTACGAGATGGACCACGAGTCGGGCGCCATCTGGCTCGACCGGATGCTCTTCACGGCCACGCAGTATCCGACCGACTACGGCTTCGTCCCCGGCACCCTGGGTGAGGACGGCGACCCGCTCGACGCCATGATCCTCCTCGATGAGGCGACGTTCCCCGGCTGCCACATCCGGGCCCGCCCGGTGGCCGTGTTCTTCATGGAGGACGAGGCCGGCCGTGACGCCAAGGTGCTGTGCGTGCCGGCCACCGACCCCCGCTGGACGGGCATCCTCGACCGCGACGACCTTCCGGCCCACCTCCTGGCCGAGATCGCCCACTTCTTCGAGGTCTACAAGGCGCTCGAGCCCGGCAAGGGCACGACGGCCATGGGCTGGCACAGCGCCACCATCGCCGAGGCCGTCGTCAACGAGGCCCGCCAGCGGGCCGCCGCCTCGCCGCACCACTGACCCCCGGCGCCCGCGGCCGGACGCGCAACGGCGTCGCCCGGGGGGAGGGATCCGGACGACGCCTTCGCGCTCACCAGCAGTTTCGCTGTCCGGTGTGTACCCGACCCCGGTCCGTGAGAAACGGCTTACCGGTCAGGTGATCTTGAGGACGGGCGCCGGCGTGTCGGAGTCGGGCGGACCGTCCCACCGCACCGTGCTGTTGTCGCTGTAGGTCTGGATGGTGTTGAACGGGTAGTCGCCCCGCTGGCCGGGCGTGTGGACGCCGAAGCCGAAGTGGCCGTCGGAGTCGGTGCCCGACGAGCGGGTGTAGGTCACGAGCGTCCGGCCGCCGCTGGCCGGCGACACGGCACACGTCCACTGCGGCTTCGGGTCGCAGCCGGAGACCGAGAAGCCGGACGGCACCACGAAGACGACCTTGGAGTTGTGGAGGTCGGGCCCCTTCTCCTCCGGCACGTTGAAGGCCAGCTTCTGATCGGTGTTGGCCGGCACGGAGCGGTTGCTGACGAACACGGCGTGGGCCCAGGCGGCCCCCGGCAGCGCGGCCATGACCGCTCCGGCCACCACGGCGCCCAGCCACAGGCGCGCCCGGCGACGCGACGTTCGAGTGCGGTTCCCCATCGGCCCTCCCGGGGGTCAGCGACACGACACAGCGTCAGGGATAGTCGACCGAAGGCCGCGAATGGTTCCCAGGGGACGAATCGGTCAGGGGATCCTCAGCCCGCTCTCATGGGCGCTGATCACCGCCAGCCCCACCGCCTGGCGGACCGCCAGCCCGGCGTCGCCCCGCGGCGCCACCGGCGGTTCGTGGTGGAAGGCGACGGCCTCCACCACGCCGGGAGGCAGGCCCCAGAGCCCGAGCAGGTAGGCGCCGGCCGCGCCGTGGGTGAAGCCGAGCTCCGCCTCGTCCCGCCGCAGCAGGTCGGGCGCCTTGGCCGCCAGCAGCAGCAGCCCGACATCGGACAGCAGCCCGGCGGTGAAGGCGTCACTGCGGTGCTCCGGCGCCGCCAGCCCGGCGGCCTCGGTGGCGGTGGCCACGGCGCGGGCCGACAGGGCGTCGACGTCGAGCCCGGCAGCCCGGGCGGCAGGACGGAACAGCGACATGGCCTCGGTCGACAGCACCAGGCTCCGCAGCGTCGCCACCCCCAGGAAGGCCACCGCCTCGGGCACCGACGTCAGCTGCCGGGGCAGGCCGAAGAACGACGAGTTGACCAACTGCAGCACCTTCGCCGCCAGCGCCGGGTCGCGGCAGACGACGGCGGCGAGCTCGGCCGCGCTGCAGCTCGGCGACTCGAGGGCGGCGGTGAGGTCGCCGTAGATCCGGGGCAGGCTCGGGAGCCCGTCGACCTCGCCGGCCAGGGCCCGGAGCCGCTCGTCGGCCAGCAGGTCGCGGAGCCGCAGCGTCCGGGCCAGCGCCTTCCGCAGCGCCTCGGGGGGGCTCCCGGCCGGGAGCACCTGGTGGGCCAGGTCGGCGATCCGGAACCCGACGGCGATCGCCGGCGGCGGCGCCACCACGATCCGGGCCACCGACGGGTACTCGTCCCGCAGCCGGGCCAGGAGGTCGACGCCGTCCATCCCGGGCAGCTCGACGGCGACGACGACGTCGCAGGCCTCCCCCGTCCGGAGCCGGGCCAGCGCCTCGGCCGGCGACGGGCACACTGAGATCCGCCCGTCCTCCTCGGACGCGAACGTTCCGACGGAGGCCGGTTCGCCCACGAGCAGCACGTCGCGACCCACGCCCTCACCATCGGCCGGCAGCCCGCTCCGAAAAAGGGAATGGGGGACGGGCTGGGTAGAGTTCCCACCATGATCGCCGCCTACGCCGAAAAGCTCGGTCTGCCCGATTTCCTCGACGGCCTCGTGGTCGGCGAGTACCGCGACCCGGACCCCCCGGCCGGCTGGGTGGTGGCCGAGGTGAAGGCGGCCTCCCTCAATCCCCACGACACCTGGACGCTGAAGGGCCAGATCGGCTTCCCGTTCGAGCCGCCGGTGGTCCTCGGCTGCGATGGTGCGGGGCTGGCGCCCGACGGCTCGGAGGTCGTCTTCTACCCGGTGATCCCGTCCGACGGCGGGGGGCTGCGGATGCTCACCGACGGCGTCGACGGGACGTTCGCGCCGAAGGTGGCGCTGCCGGCCGCCAACCTCGTGCGCAAGCCGGCCAACCTCAGCTTCGAGGAGGCGGCCGGGCTCGGGACAGCATGGCTGACCGCTTATCGCATGCTGTTCACCAAGGCCCGGGTGCGGCCGGGCGAGCGGGTGCTGATCCAGGGGGCCAGCGGCGGGGTTTCGACGGCGGCACTGATGCTGGCGGTGCACGCCGGCGCCCACGTGACCGTAACGTCCCGCAAGGAGGACGCGCTGGAGAAGGCCCGGGAACTCGGCGCCCACGACGGCGTGCTGTCGGGGGGCCGGCTGGCCCATCGGGTCGACGTCGTCATCGAAACGGTCGGCGCCGCCACCTGGGGTCATTCGATGAAGTCGCTCAACCAGTCGGGTCGGATCGTGGTGGCCGGCGCCACCACCGGCGCCGACCCCTCGGCCGACCTGAACCGGCTGTTCTACCGGGAGATCGCCGTGCTGGGCTCGGCCATGGGGACGCTCCCGGAGTTCAGGACGCTGTGCGCCTTCGTCGAGCACGCCGACCTCCACCCGCCGCTGTCGCAGGTCTACGACGGCGTCGACAGGGTGCCCGACGCCATGCGGGTGCTCGAGGCCGGGGAGCAGTTCGGCAAGCTGGTGATCCGGCCGTAAGTCCTTTCGCCGGACGGGCGTCTCAGGCCGTGGCGCCCTCGAAGACCGCCGCCTTCACCCCTCGGCGGGACAGTTCGCCGAGGAACGGCACCGGGTCGACGAGGGCGGCGAGGCCGTGGGCGCCGGCGGCCGCGGCCAGCGGCGCCGGGCCGAGCCCGGCCAGCCACAGGGCCGTCACGCTGAGGACGGCGCCGGCGGCGAAGGCCATGCGATCGACGGCGCCGTAGACGAGGATCTCCTCCGACCGCCCCCGCCGGCCCCGCACTTCGACCCAGACCGCGCCCCAGTCGCCGTCGGGGTCGCGTCGCCGTCCCCCTCCGGGGCCGGACAGGCCCGAGACCAGCGCCGAGACCACCGGGACCTGACCGAGCAGCCGGAGACCCGGGGGGTGCGGGCCCGGCCCGAGCGGCGAGGCGATCCGCATCGTGGCCCGGCGGAGCGCCGGGAAGGCGTCGAGGAGCAGCGCCGCCTGCCCCGAGCCGGCCCGATGGCAGTCGAGTCCCCCGACCGGCGACGGGAACCAGACCAGCTGCCGGCCGCTCCCGGCCCGGTGGCGGGCCCAGGCGCCGTCGCGCCATTCGAAGGCCGTGCCCCGCCCCGACCGGTCGATGGCCGACCGACAGGCCGGCCCGGCCGAACCGGCCCGGGCCACGCAGATCTCGTCGACGGAGTCGAGGGCGCCGGCGGCATGCCGGGCGAGGACGTCGGCCAGACCGGGGGCCA
>JAICYE010000196.1 GCA_025934385.1 Acidimicrobiia bacterium
GGAGGCGGTGGGAGTCGAGGTGTGGGTCAAGCGGGACGACCTGACGGGCCTGCTCCTCGGCGGGAACAAGGCCCGCAAGCTGGAGTTCCTCTGCGGGGAGGCGCTGGCCCGGGCCGCCGACACCCTGGTCACCGGCGGCGGCGCCGGCTCGAACCACGTGCAGCTGACGGCGGCCGCCGCCGCCCGGCTGGGGCTGGCCTGCATGGCCGTCTGCTACGGCTCGGCGCCGGCGGCCGGCGGCGAGCCGCTCGGCCTGCGCCTGACCCGCCGGCTCGGCGCCGACGTGGTCTTCACCGGGTCGGCGGAGCGCGCCTCGGTCGACGCCCGGCTGGAGGAGGTCGCGGCGAAGCTGTCGGCCGACGGCCGGGTGCCCTACGTGATCCCCCGGGGCGGTGCCAGCGCCGTCGGAGCCGTCGGCTACGCCGTGGCGGCGTGGGAGCTCGACGCCCAGCTGGCGGCGGCCGGGGTGGAGGGGGCGACGGTGCTGTTGGCCACCGGCTCCTGCGGCACCCAGGCCGGCCTGCTGGCCGGGGCGGACGGCGGGCCGTTCACGGTGCTCGGCGTGCCGGTGAGCAGGCCGCCGGAGGAGGTGGTCGAGCGCGTCGCCCGGCTGGCGACCGGCTGCGCCACCCGGCTCGGTTCCGATCGGGTGTTCACCGGCGACGACGTCCGCCTGGCCGGCGGCTACATCGGGCCGGGATACGGCAAGGCGTCGCCGGAGGGCGACGAGGCGGCCTTGCTGGCCATGCGGACCGAGGGCTTGGTCCTCGATCCCGTCTTCACCGCCAAGGCCATGGCCGCCCTCATCGCCGAAGCTCGGGCCGGCCGCCTCCCGGGCCCGGTCGTGTTCCTTCACACCGGCGGCACCCCCGCCGCCCTGGCCGCATTGCCGTGACGCCAATCCTCATGGCCCTCCGGATCTCGGCAGGATTTCCGGCGGAAAGCGCGGAAAATGCTGCCGAGATCGGTGGCCGGGCCGGGCGCTCTGGGAGAGCGCGGCCGTGACCGGGGACGGACCGGAGTTCCTCGGGCTCGGGGGGCGGCTGGAGGCGGCGGCGGGCGAGGAGCTCGTGGCGGCCGGCTTCGCCCTGGAGATGGCCGACGCCGCGCTTCTCCACGACGGGTTCGGGCTGGCCGACCTGGCCCACGGGCTGGCCCTGGCCGACGCCGGCGTCCTGCCCGATGGCGACGCCGGCGTCCTTCTCGACGCCCTCCTGGAGATGGCCGCCGTCCCCGCCGGCGAGTTCCCCTACGACGCCGCCTACGGCGACCCCTGGAACTCCCGGGAGCGGTACCTCGAGGCCCGGGCCGGCGTCCGGGCCGGGTGGCTGACCGTCGGCCGCCCGCGGCGGGAGGCCGCCCGTGTCGCGCTGCGGATCGCCGTCCGCCGGGGCGTCCTCGATGCCCACGCCGCCGTCGTGGCCCTGGCCGAGGCCTACCTGGCCCAGGCCCGGCGCCACCGGAACACGCTGATGGCCGACTCCACCTACCTCCAGCCGGCGCAGCCGACGACCCTCGGCTACGTGCTGGCCGGGCACCTCCAGCCCGTCCTCCGCCATCTCCTCCGGCTGGAGCAGGCCTACGGCTGGATCAACCGGAGCCCGGCCGGCGCCGGCGGCACCACCGGCAGCGGGCTGCCGCTCGACCGGGAGCGCCTCGCCGCCCGTCTGGGCTTCGCCGGGGTGATCCCCCACGCCCGGGACGCCATGTGGCAGGCCGACGGCCTCGTCGAACTGCTGGCCACGCTGGCCGGGCTGACCACCGAGGCCGGTCAGGTCGCCGCCGACCTCGAGATCTGGGCCTCGCCGGCCTTCGGCTTCATATCGCTGGCCGACGAGTACTGCCGGGTGAGCGCCCTCATGCCCCAGAAGAAGAACCCCTACGCCCTGGCCGTGGTCCGCCACGCCGGGGGCAGCACCGCCGGGGCGCTCACCGGCCTGCTCACG
The DNA here is from genome assembly GCA_025934385.1 of Acidimicrobiia bacterium. The sequence goes on from JAICYE010000196.1 coordinate 1,947, forward strand.
GTGCTGCGGACGGGCACCGCCCGCACCGACCACTTCCTCTCCACCGCCGGCGACGTCGACCGGGCGCTGCGGACGGCCGCGGGGGCGGCCCGGCTGCTGGCCGGCGTCGTCTCGACGCTGCGGGTGGACCGGGCCGCCCTGGCCCGGAGCGCCGCCGACCCGGGGCTGGTGCTGGCCGACATCGCCGCCCGTATCGTGGCCGCCGGCCTCGGGGACCGCAGGGCCGTCCACCGGCTGCTCGGGCGGGCCGCCCGGCGGGCCGCCGACGGGGAGCGAATGGTCAGCGCCGAGGATGTGACGGCCGCGCTGGGCGAGGGCGGGATCAAGGTCCCTGACGGGGTGCCGGCGCTGCTCGCCGACCCCCGGGCGGTGCTGGCCGGCCGGACGGTGACCGGCGGCTGGACCCGCCTCCCCGAGCTGCTGACCGCCTCGGGCCGGGACCTGGCCCGCCGGAGGCGGACGGCCGCCGCCCTGCGGTCTGCCGCCGGAGCCGCCGAGGGAGCGTTGCTCGCCGAAGCCCGGGGACGGGCCGCGGGTCGGGGCGGGAGTGCGTAGAGAACCCGGGCGTGCACATTGCGTTCTCTGCTCGGATCTGATTGCATGAAGCTTCCGGGCCACGGATGAGAAAGGACAGTCGCGTGATGCGATCGATCCTGGTACTCCTGGCCGCCGCGCTCCTGAGCATCGGTGTCGTCGGCGTCGCGCCCGCTCAGGCGGCCACTCCGGACTCATACGCTCCGGCGACGGTCGTCACCCCCGCGCACCACCATCACCACGACGGCTGGCACGACGGCCATCGCCATCACCGCCGCGACGGCCACGACCACGATGGCTACGACCATGACGGCCACCGCCACCGGTGCGTCGGGCTGGTCGTCGTCTGCATCCTCTAGACCGCCGAACGCGCCACGCCGCCGGGAGGATGCCCACCCGGCGGCGTCGCGCTGGCTGATCGGTGCTGCCGGCCCGGCCTCAGTAGCGGTCGGTTCCGAAGAGCTGACCCCGCATCGCTCCGTCGGGGTACTGCGCCGTGTGCACGTTCAGGTAAAAGGCGTCGGGGTGGTCCTGCATGGTGTGCAGGACGGTGGGGTCGGCCGGTACGCAGCCCTCGTCGCCGTTGGCGTCGAGGCGCAGGTCGATGACCGGCTGGCCGACCTGGCCGGGGCCGCCACGGTGGATGTGGGCCATCGTGGCCTGGTCGATGCCGTCGTAGCCGAGCCGGTAGCAGAGGCGCCCGTTGGGCATGTCGACGAAGAGGTTGGCGGTCCCGAACGAGTTGGGCGCGCCGGGGCCGGGGACCTCCTGGTCGCCGGAGAGGTTGGCGCGGAGCGACTCGCCCTGGGGGCCGTACTGGTAGTCGCAGGCGTCGGGGCTGTCGTAGTAGGCCTCGGAGCCGTTGGGGCCGTAGTAGCCGCAATCGTCGTACCAACCCGGGCCGGCGTAGCCGTAGCGGTAGTACCGGCGGTGGGTGTCCCAGTTGTGGTGGCCGTGGTAGCCGAAGTGGTCGTGGTCGTAGTGCCCGTACCAGCCGTCGTGCCCGCCGGGGTGGGCGTCGCGGTCCGGGCTCTTCGGGTTCCGGTCGGTGTTGCCGTTGTCGCCGGCGTGGTCCCCGGCGTGGGGGTCCCTGGGCTGGTCGCCGGCGTGCGGGTCCTTCGGCTGGTCGGCGGAGTGCCGGTTGTCGTTGGCGTCGGGATCGGGCTTCGTGCCGTTGTCACCGGCCCCCGGCTTGCCCTGGTCGGCACGGCCGCTGTTCGGATCGGGATTGTCGGCGTGGCCGGAGTGGGCGCCATGCCCCTCGTCCGACCCGGCGGCGGGCGGGTTGCCGGGCTGGTGCCGCGGCGCGGCGTACGTCGCCGCCGGCGCGCCGAGAATCAGCAGCGCTCCGACGAGCGGCGCAACGAATGCTCCGGGGACGGCACGTCGCGGCCGTCTCGGGCCCTTGGTCATCGGTTCCCACCTCTCTTCGATGGCGGTTTTCCCAGCAATTGTCAGGGGTTGCTTACCCTGAAGCTGATCAATATGCACCTTTTTTCCCAGTTTCTGGTGTCACCCAGTGGCAGAAATTCGGCCCAAAAGGTCGCTATCGGCCCGAATGGTGCGTAGAGTGATCTCGTGCGCAATCGGGGCCGACTGTCCATGCAATCGGTTTCGCCGCGCTCCCGCTGCCCGGGCGACGGCCGATGCCGCCGCTCCGGTACGGTTCCCCGCCTGATCTGACTCCGTAGCTTCTCGGCACTCTTCACAGCGCTGTATCTGGGGACCGGTTGGCCATCCCGAACCGTCGCACGCGGCGGTCGAGACGGACCGAAGAGAACAGGGTCGAGACAACAAAAGGAGCAGGTCCATGCGTATTCGCGGACTCGCGCTGACCGTCTGCGCCTTCCTCACCATCGGGCTCATGGCGACCACTGCCGGCGCGTCCAACGACGCCGACACCGCCAAGCAGTGGAGTCTGGCCAAGATCGGGGCCCCGGCTGCCTGGGCCCACACAACGGGCCGGGGTGTGCGCGTCGGCATCGTCGACACCGGCGTCGACCTGAACCATGAAGACCTCGCCGGCAAGGTCGTGGAGGGCACGAGCTGCGTCGGTGCAGCCGGTGACCCCGCCAAGTGCCACGGTTCACCGCAGGACGACCAGGGTCACGGCACGCACGTCGCCGGGATCATCGCCGCCAACAAGGACAACGGCATCGGCATCGCCGGCGTGGCGCCCGACGCCCAGCTCGTCGTGGCCAAGGCGCTCACCGCCAAGGGCGAAGGCTCGGAAGACGACATCAACGCCGGTATCAAGTGGGTCGTCGACCACGGCGCCAAGGTCGTCAACCTCAGCCTCGGCGACCCGAACTTCGTCTTCACCAGCCTGCTCGGGACGGGCATGCGCACCGGCATCGAGTACGCCTGGTCGCACGGCGCCGTCCCGGTCGTGGCGGCGGGCAACTCCGACCTCTTCGGCCTCGGGCTCGGTAGCTCGAACTACGGCGACCTCGACGCCCTCGTGGTCGGCGCCACCGGCCCCGACGACAAGGTGACGTCCTACTCCAGCCCGATCGGCAGCGCCAAGTGGGGCATCCTCGCCCCCGGCGGCGCCGGCGACGGCAACAAGGATCACGACATCTGGTCGACCTTCTGGCAGCAGGGCAAGACCAACTCCTACGCCGCCCTGGCCGGCACGTCGATGGCCACGCCCCACGTGGTGGGCGCCGTGGCGCTGCTGCTGGCCGAGGGGCTCACGCCCCAGCAGGCGATCGACCGGCTGATCAAGACGGCTGACAACAAGGTCGCCTGCGACCACTGCAGCGGCCGCCTCGACCTGGCCAAGGCGACCGCCACGCAGTACCCACTGCGGCGTTGCAGCGCTGCAACGCCTGCGAGAC
>JAICYE010000411.1 GCA_025934385.1 Acidimicrobiia bacterium
ATGCCCTCGTCGCGCAGCCGGCCCTCGAGCGTGCCGTCGGAGTTCGACACGATGGCCAGCGTGACACCGGTGCCGTGCAGCGCCCGCAGTCCGTCCAGCGAACCGGGCGCCGGCCGGCTCCAGATCCCGGGAGCCCGGAACGCGACGTCGAGTTCGGCGATGGCGTCGGGCAGGCACTCGGGCGGCGCGCCGAGCGATTCCACGTACGCCCGTTCGTAGGCCGTCCAGATGCCGTCGTCGCCGCCCGGCCACTCGACCAGCGCCGCCACGCCGGCGTAGTGGGCCCGGTCGAGCAGCGCCTCGTCGGCCTCGACCCCGGCCCGGCGCAGCGCCGCCGTGACCAGGGCGTGGGCCGGCAGATGGAACACCCCGCCGACGTCGAGGAACACCGCCTCGACATCGCCGCCGAAGGCCCGTAGGGCTGACATGCCCTGGAATGGTAAATGGGATTCCTTTTCGTATTCGCGGCGATCGTTTATCCAGGTCGAAAAGGAATCCCATTTAAGGGGATCACAAGAGGTGACTGGTACCGTGGGGCAATGGAGTTCCGCCGGATCAACGCCCTGCCGCCCTACGTCTTCGCTGCCATCGACGCCCGGAAACTGGCCGCCCGGCGGGCCGGCGAGGACGTCATCGACCTCGGCTTCGGCAATCCCGACGTCCCCTCGCCGGACATCGCCGTCGAGAAGCTCTGCGAGGCGGCCCACAACGGGCGCAACCACCGGTACTCCGCCAGCCGCGGCATTCCCAAGCTCCGCAAGGCGATCTCGGATCTCTACCGCCGCCGGTTCGACGTCGACATCGACCCCGAGACCGAGGCCATCAACACGATCGGCGCCAAGGAGGGCCTGTCCCACCTGATGTGGACGCTGGTGCAGCCGGGCGACGTCGCCCTCGTGCCGAGCCCGTCGTACCCGATCCACATCTACGCCCCGGTGCTGTGCGGCGCCGAGGTCCGCCAGGTGCGCCTCGGCCCCGATCAGGACTTCTTCGCCAACCTCCAGCAGTCGTACGAGGAGAGCTGGCCGCGGCCCCGGGTCATCGTCATGTCGTTCCCCCACAACCCGACGACGGCCTGCGTCGACCTCGAGTTCATGACCCGGGTGGTGGAGTTCGCCCGGGAACGCGACGTCCTCATCGTCCACGACTTCGCCTACGCCGATCTCGGCTTCGACGGGTACGACCCCCCGTCGATCCTCCAGGTCCCCGGCGCCAAGGACGTCGCCGTCGAGCTCTACACGCTGACGAAGTCGTTCTCGATGGCCGGATGGCGGGTGGGCTTCCTCGTCGGCAACGCCGAGGTCGTCGCCGCCCTGGCCCGCATCAAGAGCTACCTCGACTACGGCACGTTCCAGCCGATCCAGATCGCCTCGATCGTCGCCATGAACGAGGCGCCGGAGTACCCGAAGCACGTCTGCGAGATCTACCGGGGTCGGCGCGACGCCCTCATCGACGGCCTGGCCCGCATCGGCTGGGAGATCGAGAAGCCCCGGGGCACGATGTTCGTCTGGGCGCCCATCCCCGAGCCGTACGCCGAGATGGGCTCGATGGAGTTCGCCCTCATGTGCGTGTCGGAGGCCAAGGTCGCCGTCTCGCCCGGCGTGGGCTTCGGCCTCGGCGGCGACGGCTTCGTGCGCTTCGCCCTGGTGGAGAACGAGCAGCGCATCGGCCAGGCCGTCCGGGGCCTGCGCAAGGCGCTCACGAAGCTGGGCTGACCCGGTCCGCTTGAACGGCGCCCCGGCGCCGATCAGACTCACGGCGTGACCGGGGCCGACCCCCACCCCGAACTCCCGGACGCCGGGCTTCCCGACAGCGTGCGCCTCGACGCCGCCGCCCGGCTGGCTGGCGAGCTGGCGGCCGACGCCGGCCGCCTCGTCGACTTCCTCGCCGTCCGGCTGGGCGGTGCGCTCCCCGGCGCCGTTGAGGTCGAACACCGGGGTCTCTTCGGAAAGGGCCCGGTCGAGCACGTCACGGTTCACGCCGGCGACGAGCGCTACGAGCTGGCCGTCGGCCGCGGCCCGGCGGCGGTGCAGACGACCATCGGCCAGTCCGTCCACGGCGTCGTCTTGAAACGGGACCCCGTTCCCACCGGCGTTTGGATCCGCCGGCTCCTCACCCGGCTCGAAACCCTGGCGGCGCAGTCGTCGGAGACGGCGGCCGCCCTCGACGGCCTCATCTAGTTTCGCAACGCCCTCCGCACCCCCAACCAGGAGGAACCATCGATGACCGACGCGCTCGCCCAGATCCCCCAGTCGGCCGGCGCCCGCCTGGCCGACGCCGCCTCCGGCAAGTGCTTCTCGTCCGACCTCTCCGTCAACGAGTTCATGCTGGTGCGGGAGACCGGCTTCGAGCCGCTGGGCATGGTGCTCGGCAGCTCCGTGTACCACGTCGGGATCCAGGTCGGCCGGTGGAACCAGTCGATGGAGCTGACCACGCTGACGCAGGCCCTGTACAACGCCCGGGAGCTGGCCATGAGCCGCATGATCGCCGAGGCGGAGTCGCTGGGGGCGGACGGGATCGTCGGCGTCCGCCTCGAGATGCACGGCTACGCCGGCGGCGGCGACATCGCCGAGTTCCTGGCCGCCGGCACCGCCGTGCGGTCGGTGGCCAACCCCGGCGCCTACCAGGGCTCCGGCGGCCGGCCGTTCACCTCCGACCTCTCGGGCCAGGACTTCTACACGCTGGCCCGCACCGGGCACTTCCCGGTGGCCTTCGTGCTGGGCACCTGCGTCTACCACGTCGCCCACCAGTCGATCCGCCAGAGCATGAAGCAGGTGGGCCAGAACATCGAGATGCCGCAGTACACCCAGGCGATCTACGACGCCCGGGAGCTGGCCATGAACCGCATGCAGGCCGAGGCCGAGCGGGCGGGGGCCACCGGCGTCGTCGGCGTCCGGCTGCAGAAGGACAACCACGTCTGGGGCGAGCACGCCGTGGAGTTCCTGGCCGTCGGCACCGCCGTCCGCAACTTCTCCGTC
>JAICYE010000429.1 GCA_025934385.1 Acidimicrobiia bacterium
GACACCGAGCTCGCGCAGGTAGTCCTCGCGGTGCGACGGCTGGAAGCCCCAGGCGAGGTGCACGACGGCGTCCGCTCCCGCGAAGACGCTGCTCAGGGCGGTCACGTCGTCGCGGGCGAGGTCGACGGACGCCCACCGCACGCCGGCGAACGGCCCGACGGCCTCCGGGGGGCGGCGGGCGACACCGACCAGGTCGTGCCGGCCGTCGGCGTGGAGCCGCCGCAGGACGGCGGAGCCGACGTTGCCGCTCGCTCCCGTGATCACGATTCTCATACCGCCCCGTACCCCGACGACGACGTCCCAGACGGCCGCCGGCTGGCGACTGAGCGCCCGGGGCGCCAGGGAGCCCCAACCCCCGGGCTCGGGCCGTAGCGGGCGCCAGCCCGCGAGGCGGACGCTGGCCCGGACCGTCTGGCGGGCCGAGAAGTCGCGGGCCCGGTCGCCGGGCCGGAAGGGGCGGACGGCCAGGATCTCCTCCCCCACCGCCCGCCGCCCCGGGCGGGTCGGGGCCGGCCCGGCCGCGGGCGGCAACGCCGCTCCCGGTTCGAGGAGGTCGTCGAGGAACCGGGTCGCCTCGTCGTCTCCGAACAGCGACCGCCGCCGGGCCTCCTCGTCCTCGGCCGTCGCCGGCCGGTGGCCGCCGGACTCCACCGGCACCACGAGCTTCAGCCGCTCGTCGCCGGCGTTGGCGTCCCCCCGGTCGGTGTCCTCCTCGTCGGGCGTCGGCGGACGGGCGACCGCCTCGGGCGGCGCCACCAGGGCCTCGGCCACGGCCTGGCGGACGAGGCCGTCGGGATCGACGCCGGGCCGGACCCGGAGCCGGTGCGGGAGCGTGACGAGGGCGGCGGCCAGGAAGCCGGCGTCGGCGTCGCCGGCCGGGGCGGCCGGCACGGAAATCCCGGCGCCTGCGACGGCCGGGGCGGGCAGGGCGATCCGGGCCCGGGCGACCTCGGCCAGCGCCTGCGTGGCCCGCACGCCCGGGCCGCCCTCGACCAGCGGGTGGCGCCGCAACCAGTGCACGCCGGCCACCGCCCGCAGGGCGACGAGGCGTTCGTTCACAGGGACAGCGAGGCCAGGGCGTCGTCGACGTACTGCTCGGGGCGGCCGGCCAGACGATGCGTCGGCCGCAGGGACAGCCGGCCCCGCAGCGCCACCCGCAGCCCGGCCAGCGCCGCCTGGCGCCAGTCGGTGACGCCGTCCAGCTCGGCCCAGGCCAGGGCCAGCTCGAAGGAGGCCAGCGTCGCTCGCACGCTGGGGCCCGCCTCGACCTCCGGTTCGGCCCGGAGCTGGTTGGCGAAGCCGACGACGGCCTCGGCCAGGCGTTGCGTCTCTCCGCCGCCGGGGACGCCCGTCCGGCTGAGGAGGATCGTCACCTCGTCGGCCGGGGTCGGGTAGTCGAGCCGGACCCGCTCGAAGCGGTCCCGCAGCGCCTCCGACAACCGGCCGACGCCGACGTACTCGTCGGGGTTCATCGTGGCCACCACCACGGTGTCGACCGGGAACCGGGCCTCGTAGCCGCCGATCGTCAGGGCCCGCTCGGCCAGCAGCTCCAGGAAGAGGTTCTGCAGCCGCTCCGACAGGCGGTTGATCTCGTCGACGAAGCACAGCTTGCGGTGGGCCCGCACGAGCCGGCCGGGCCGGAAGGCCCGGGGGTCGAGCGCGCCGTGGGCCAGGGCGGCGGCGGGGTCGACGTCCCCGACGAGGTCCTCGGGGAAGAGGTCGGGCGAGCCCTGCACCCGCACGAAGCGCTCCGGCCCGGACAGCTCGAGCTCCTCGGTGGCGGCCAGACCGGCCCGGCACTGCGGGCAGGCCGCCTCGCCGGGGAGGCAGTTGAAATGGCAGCCGGCCAGACGGATCGGCGGGAGGGCGGCGGCGATCGACTCGCCCAGCAGCGTCTTGCCGGAGCCAACCGGGCCCTCCAGGAGCAGGTTCCGTCCGGCGGCCAGCACGGCCAGGATCTCCAGCTTGGTCTCGACGGGGCCGAGCCAGGCGTCGAGGAGGCCGAGTCCCCGGGCGGCCACGAGGTCGGCCAGCTCCCGGCGGAGGTCGCTCACGTCCGACTCCACCGGCCGGTGAAGTACTGCTTGGCGAGCGGCGGCTTCGGCGCACCGCCGCCCGGCGGGACCGGCGCGGCTCCGTCGGCCGGCCAGCCGACGGCCAGGACCCCGGCCGGGCAGAGGACGGCGCCGTCGGGCAGGCCGAGCGCGGCGGCCAGCTCGACCGGACGGCAGGCGGTGACCGTGGCGCCGAGCCCGGCGTCGAGGGCGGCCAGCATCGCCGCCGCCACGCCCATCATGGCTTCGCCGATCAGCAGCGTCGTCAGGCCGTCGTCCCCCGGGCCGCTCTCCACCATGGTCAGGAGGCCCTTCTGGCGAGCGGGGTCGATCAGCCCCCGCTCGACCAGCTCGGCCACGTTGGCCCGGTACCGCTCCGCCCACCAGCCGGGCTGCACCGCCCAGACGATCACCACGGCCGCTTCCTCGACGTAGCTCTGCTCCAGCAGGGCGGAGAAGACGGCGGGCCAGGTCTGCGGGTCGCGGTCCCGGCGGCGGAGGACAACGCCGCGCCAGTCGTAGGTGTTTCCGGCGTGGGGCATGGCCAGCGGCGCGGCCAGGATCCGCTCCAGTACGTCGTCGGGGACGTCGCGGCCGGTGTCGAACCGGCGGGTGCTCCGCCGCCCGGCCAGCAGTGCGGAGTACTCCATCAGGCCGGCCGCGCTCCGGGTGCCTCCCCAGCCAGAGCGCGACAGTGGAACCGGTCGTCGCCGTAGGCGAAGCGCAGCGTCCGCAGCCGCTTCGAGAGGCGCTGGA
>JAICYE010000434.1 GCA_025934385.1 Acidimicrobiia bacterium
AACTCGCTGATGTTGAGTCGCTTGCGGTTGGGATGTTGGCACAGCCGGGAACTCATCGCTGCATCACGGCCGCGGGCCGGTCCGGCGCCGGCGCCGGCGCCGGCGTTTCTAGCCGCCGCCGGCCCCAGTCGAGCGTGTCTGCGGTATCAGACCCGTGTCCCTGCGCAACGGACGTCCGTTGCAGAGGACCGCTGGCTCGCCGACGTCTCCACCATGGGGTGCAACCGGTCGCGCTCGAGAAGGTATCGACGGCCGTACATGCCGCTCGAGCGCAACCGGTCGCGCCACCCGGTGGCCAGCAGGAGCATCGAAACCCGGAACTGCGTTCGTTGTGACACCGGTCCGTCGAAAACGAACGCCGATTCCGCCCCGCCGGCTGGCCGAACCGAAAGCCCCTGTGAGCGGCCGCGGGCGGGGTCAGGCGGGGGCCAGGGCCGCTACCGAGGTGATCGGGAGCGGTGGCGGGGTTGAGCCGAGGGAGCCGAGGAACCGCGCCGACGAGAAGTCGAAGATGCCGCCGTCGGCGCCGACCATGAGGTAGCCGTCGGCGTAGCGGACCATGCCGACGACCGGCTTGTTGAGGTGCGTGCCGCCCATCGAGCCCTTGAACGGCGCATCCCCGAAGGCGAAGATCCCGCCGTCGGCCGCCACCATCCAGTAGCCGGCGCCGCTCTGCGTCGGCACGAGCGACTGCACCGGGGCGTTGAGGTGGATCGAACCGGTGGAGCCATGGAAGGCGGCGTCGCCGAAGGCGAAGATGCCGCCGTCGGACGCCACCATGTAGTAGCCCTTCCCGGACGGCGTGGCGATCGAGCCGAGGACGGGCCCGTTGAGCCGGGTGCCCGACATGTCGCCGTAGCTGACGGCGTCGCCGAAGGTCTGCACCCGGCCCTTGTCGGTGAAGAGCCAGTAGCCGTGGCCCGACGGCGTGGCCGACAGGCTGCTCACGGACTCGCCGGGGGCCAGACCGGACGCGTCGCCCAACGGCGTCGCATCGCCGGCGGTGGTGACCCGGCCGGCGGAGTCGACGATCCAGTAGCCGTTGCCCGACGGGGTGGGCTCGAGGTGCACGGCCTTGGCCCCGCGGGCCAGCCGGCCTTCGGCGTTGCCGTGATCGGTGGCGGCGCCGAAGCCGTAGACGTGGCCGCCGGCGCCGAGCATCCAGTAGCCGGCCGGCGTGGCCGGAGTGAGCTGCCCGGTTAGCCCGGGCGACGTCGGCGTCGTCGTCGACGGCCCGGTCGGGGGCGGCACCGGCCCGCTGCCGGTGATGGTGAAGGTATCGCTGAAGGGCTGCGTGGCGTCGTTGTCGGACACGAACGTGGCGGTCAGCTGCGTCGGCGTCACGGTGTACTTCATGAAGCCGTGATCGGCGTCGGGATTGTTGCTGCCCATCAGCTTGGCGAAGTACGGGGCCTCGGTGGCGTCGGCGCTGCCGGTGGTGTCCATCGGCCGCAGGCCGGTGCCGGCCGTGCCGGCGATCACGACGACCGGGCCGGCGTCCTTGCTGTAGGCCCCCGACGAGCCGTCGTTGGCCATGCAGCCCTTGTTGTAGGCCGGGACGCCGGTGCCCTTGGCGCCGGAGACGGAGATCGCCGGGCACGTCGTCGGGTCGAGGGCGAACTGGCCGGAGCGCTCGTAGCCGTGCTCGTGGCCCTGGAGCACGAGGTCGACCTTCTTGGCCACCAGCAGATTGAACAGATCGGCGCCGATCTCGCAGTGCTTCTCGCCGGCGGTGACGCAGTTGAACGCCATCCCCACGAACACCCAGGGGATGCCATGGGCCCGGGCGTCGTCGATGGCGCCTGACAGCCAGGTCAAGTTGGCGCTGCCGGCCGAGTAGTCGTCGGGGGCTCCGCCATTGGTGAACGTCTCGCCGGCGGCGATCATGAACACCCTGGCCATCGGCGCGGCCGGCGGGTAGTCGAAGTAATAGTCCTTGCCGTACTCACTGCCCGGGGCGATCGTGGAGTGCAGCTGATCGGGAAGGCAGGCGGTGTAGTCCTCGAGCTGGCCGTCCTGGCCCTTGACAGCCTGGCTGACGTGGCCACCGGAGACGAGCTCGTAGGGATAGCCCGACGGCAGCTTGGCCGTGGTCTGCACGAATTGGCACCAGCTGGCCGGTGTGGCGGTGCCACCGGGCGGCGTTTCGCCGTAGGAGAAGTCGCCGAGGTGGAGGAAGAAGCTGGTGCCGGCGTTACCGAGGTTGGTCAGCGTGGCGGCGGCGGCCTTGCCCGCCCCCATGTCGCCGGCGGCGCCGAACGTGAACGACGGCGTGGCGGGGGTGCCGTCGACGGCGGCCCGGACGGCCGGGGCCGTCAGCGCCGACGCCAGCCCCGCACCCACGACGGTGAGGGCGGCAACGAGGCGGAGCAGTCGGGAGCGCACCGGCCTAACCCAGCGTCGCCACGGACACGATGGGCCGGGCGGGGGGATGGCCGCCGAGCGACCCGGAGAAGGGTCGGTCGGAGAAGTTGAAGATGCCGCCGTCCTGGCCGACCATCAGGTAGCCGGAGCCGTAGCGGACCATGCCCGTCACCGGCTTGTTGAGCGGCTTCCCCCCCATCGAGCCCCTGAAGGGCGCGTCGCCGAAGGCGAAGATGCCGCCGTCCGACGCCACCAGCCAGTAGCCCGCGCCGCTGGAGTCGGGCACCAGCGACTCCACCGGGGCGTTGAGGTGGACGGCGCCCATCGAGCCGTGGAAGGCGGCGTCGCCGAAGGCGAAGATTCCGCCGTCGGAGCCGACCATGTAGTACCCGTTCCCCGACGTGGTGGCGATCGACCCGACG
>JAICYE010000249.1 GCA_025934385.1 Acidimicrobiia bacterium
CGCGGTGGTCGGCATCGACCTCGACGAGGGGTACGCCGCCAAGGGTCTGGTCGTGACCGACATCGCCGGCCTGGCCGAGCCGCCCGCCACCCTCGGCGCCGTCGTCGACGGCAGCGCCGACGCCTTCACCGCCCTGAACGACGCCTTCCTGGTCGGCGGCACGCTGATCTCCGTGCCGGACGGGATGGTCGTCGAGCATCCGATCGTCATCGAGCACTGGGTGGCCGGCGCCGGCGGCGCCTCCTTCCCCCGGACGGTGCTGTCGGTGGGGGAGGACTCCGAGGCCTACGTCCTCGAGCGGTTCACGTCCCCGGCCGACGCCCACCTCGTGGTGCCCGTCACCGAACTGGCCCTGGGCGACGCCGCCCGGCTGCGGTTCCTCGGCGTGCAGGATCACGGCCCGGGGATCTGGCAGGTGGCGCTGGTGCGGGCCACCGTCGGGCGCGACGCCACGCTGCGGGCCTCGGCCGTGGCGCTGGGCGGCGACTACGCCCGGCTGCGCTCCGAGGCGCTGCTCGCCGGCGCCGGCGCCAGCTCCGAGATGGTGGCGGTGTACTTCGCCAACGAGAACCAGATGCTCGACTTCCGGACCCTGCAGGACCACGACGCCCCCCACACCAGCTCCGAACTGCTGTTCAAGGGAGCGGTGGAGGACGAGGCGGAGAGCGTCTACTCCGGGCTCATCCGGCTGCGGCCGGCGGCGCAGCGGGCCAACGCCACCCAGACCAACCGCAACCTGGTGCTCTCCGAAGGGGCTTCGGCCAAGTCGATCCCCAACCTGGAGATCGAGTGCGACGACGTCCGCTGCTCCCACGCCTCGGCCGTCGGCCCGATCGACGCCGACCAGCTCTACTACCTGGCGACCCGGGGCGTGCCGCCCGACGTCGCCGAGCGGCTCATCGTCTTCGGGTTCTTCGAGGACGCCATCGACCGCCTGTCCTTCGGCGCCGGCGCCGAGCAGCGGCTGCGGGCGGCCGTGACCCGGAAGTTCGACGCCCGCCGCTGCTGCCACCCTGATGAAATCGGGAACCGGGGCCAGGAGAAGCCGCCGGATGCCTGAGATCGTCGTCTGCAAGGTGGGTGACGTCGCCCCCGGCTCGGCCATCCGGGTCGACAAGGAGGGCTGCCGGCTGGCGGTCATCCGCATCGGCGACGACTGGTACGCCCTCGACGACCGCTGCTCCCACGCCGAGGCCTCGTTGGCCGAGGGCGAGGTGTGGGCCGACGAATGCGAGATCGAGTGCCCCAAGCACGGTTCGGCTTTCTCACTCAAGACCGGCGAGCCGTTGACGCTGCCGGCGACGCAGCCCCAGGCGACCTACACCGTCCGCATCGACGGCGACGACGTCCTGGTGAGGGTCTAGAGACATGAGCACGCTGCGAATCCATGACCTCCGGGTGCAGGTGGCCGGCAAGCCGATCCTCAAGGGGATCGACCTCGAGGTCTCCTCCGGCGAGGTCCACGCCATCATGGGGCCCAACGGCTCGGGCAAGTCGACACTGTCGAACGCCCTGATGGGCCACCCCGACTACGAGGTCACCGGCGGGTCCGTGACGCTCGACGGCGAGGAGCTGCTCGGGCTCCCGACGCACCTGCGGGCGGCCCGGGGTCTCTTCCTGGCCCCGCAGTATCCGGTGGAGCTGCCCGGCGTCCACCTCGAGCCGATGCTGCGCGAGGCGCTGGCCGCCCAGGGGCCGGGCTCGCGTGTCCCGGGCGGGGCCGACGGGCTGTCCGCCCGGCTGGCGGCCGAGGCCGAGGCCGTCGGGCTGGCGCCGACGGCGGTGGCCCGGCCGGTCAACGTCGCCTTCTCCGGCGGGGAGAAGAAGCGGAACGAGACGGTGCAGCTCGCCGTGCTCGATCCCCGCATCGCCGTCATCGACGAGATCGACTCCGGCCTCGACATCGACGCCCTGCGCGACGTCGCCCGCCGCATCGAGCAGATGACCCAGAAGGGCGGGAACGGTCACGAACCGCTGGGCGTGCTGGCCATCACCCACTACGCCCGCCTCCTGTCGGAGCTGCGGGCCGACCGGATCCACGTCATGCGGGAGGGGCGGATCATCGCCTCCGGCGGCCCCGAACTGGCCGACGAGCTCGAGCAGACCGGCTACGAAGGCCTCGGCAATCCCGGCGACGGGCCCGGCGAGGAGATCCTCTTGCCGTAGGGCCGGTTGATAGACGGCGGACGCGAGACGGCCCCGGCTCCGCTCGACGCGGTGCCGGGGGCCGGCTCGAGAAGCTGCGGGACTACAGGCTGCCGACCAGGCTGGCGCCGACGTTCCCCGTCAGCGAGCCGCCGAGGATGCCGGTCAGGCCACCGAGGCCGCCGCCGAGGAGACCGCCGTCGCCGAGGAGGCCGCCGAGCATGTTGCCGCTCAGGATGCTGCCGACGTTGGCGGTGGCGTTGCCCACACCGGCGGTGATGTCGCCGACGTTGGCCACCGAGGCGTTGTTGGCCACGCCGCCGGCGATGTTGAGGACGCTGGCCGCCACGTTGCTGACCGCGGCGTTGCCACCGGCGGCCACGGTGCCGACCGAGGTGGTGGCGTTGTTGGCCACGCCGCCGGCGAGCACGGTCAGGTTGCCGGCGTTGGCGTTGACGGTACCGAGGAGGCTGCTCGACAGCGTCCCGACGTTGAGGCCGAGGGCGCCCGTGATGGCCGAGACGTCGCCGAGGGCCAGGCTGTTGACCGTGCCGACGGTGCCGAGGGCCGTGGCGGGCAGGCTGCTGATCGAGGGCAGCGAGACGGGCAGGCCGCTGAGCGAGGGCAGGGTGGGCAGCGCGGGCAGGCTGACGCCGACGGAGGCGGCGCTGCTCGAGCCGGCGTCGACCGAGACGGCGGCCATCGCCGCGGGGGCGACGGCGCCGGCCGCCATGGCGGCAGCGGCGACGAGGGCGAGACGGCGGTAGCTACGCTTGGACACGGGGGGTTCTCCTTGTAAGCACGGAAAGGGGCGAGCGGGGCTGGGAGGGGGGAGGCAGCCGTCGCTGCCGATCCCAGCGGAGCTGGAGTGATTCTCCAGTCCGCGTATCGATTCGACCCCCAGTAGCCACACCCTTTACAGGGCGGACAGCTACGCCGGGTCGCGCCCCCGTCGCGGCAGTCGTCCGTTTCACCGGGGAGGCCGGGAAGCCCGGATGGCCGTGGTCTGAGCTGAATGCCCTCCTAGACTGGCCCGAACAGCCGCTGCCCCGGAGGGTTCGTGCCGTGCGGATCGCCAAGCGTCAGGGAATCGCCGTCGTGCTGGCCCTGCTCCTGCTGGGAGCCGGCTGCAGCGGCGGTGGAGGCTCGAAGAAGGAGAGCGGCTCGGCGTCGAAGGGGCCGACCGGCCTCAACGACATCGTCCCCACCGACCGGGCCGACCTGGCCGACGGCGGCAAGCTGGTCTGGCCGATCGACACGTTCCCCGTCAACTTCAACCTCAACGAGCTCGACGGCGCCCTGGCCGACGGTGCGTCGGTGATGGGGGCGATCATGCCGGGGATGTTCAACATCGACGCCTCCGCCCACCCCTCGGTCAACACCGACTACCTCACCTCGGCGACGCTCACCGCCGCGCCCCCGGCCCAGCCGAAGCAGGTCGTGACCTACAAGGTGAACCCCAAGGCGGTGTGGGAGGACGGCACGCCGATCACCGAGGCCGACTTCGAAGCCCAGTGGAAGGTGATGTCGGGCAAGAACCCGGCCTTCCACATCGTGACGTCGACGGGCTACGAGAACATCGAGAGCGTGATGAAGGGCGCCGACGAGCACGAGGTCGTGATGACGTTCTCCGCCCCGTTCTCCGACTGGCAGAGCCTGTTCAGCCCGCTGTACCCGGCGTCGACCAACAGCGACCCGAAGATCTTCAACGAGGGCTGGAAGGCCCGGGCGCTGACCTCCGCCGCCCCGTTCAAGATGGGCGCGGTCGACACCACGGCCCAGACGATCACGCTCGTCCGCAACGAGAAGTGGTGGGGCAACCCGGCCAAGCTCGACACGATCATCTTCCGGAAGATCGACCGCGACGCCCAGTCCGACGCCCTGACCAACGGGGAAATCGACTTCATGGGGGTCGGCTCCGACGTCAACCGGCTGAAGCGGGCGCAGGACATTCCCAACGTCAAGATCCACAAGTCGTCGGCGCCGAACTTCAACCACATGACGCTGAACGGGACGAGCCCGATTCTCTCCGACATCAACGTCCGCAAGGCGCTGGCCCAGTCGATCGACCGCGACGCCATCGCCAAGGCGCTGCTCGGGCCGCTCGGCGTGAAGACGACGCCGCTCGGCAACCACATCTACATGACGACCCAGAAGGGCTACGAGGACAACTCCACCGCACTGCCCTTCGACACCGCGGCGGCGGCCAAACTCCTCGACGACGCCGGCTGGAAGCTGCAGGGCGACACCCGCGTGAAGGACGGGAAACCGCTGTCGCTCCGGCTGCCGCTGGCTCCGGGGTCGTCCGTCGGCCAGCAGATCAGCGAGCTGGTGCGGTCGATGGCCCAGAAGGTGGGGATCAAGATCGTGGTGCAGTCGGTGCCGGGCGACCAGTTCTTCTCCCAGTACGTCACGCCGGGGAGCTTCGACATCGTCCTCTTCGGCTGGTCCGGTACGCCGTTCCCGGTCACGTCGTCGAAGTCGATCTACGCCAGCCCGACCAAGAACCCCGACGGTTCGCTCAACG
>JAICYE010000369.1 GCA_025934385.1 Acidimicrobiia bacterium
CCCCGCCCGCCCGGCCCGGCCAAGCCCCCTCGGCGCCGGCCGGCCCACCGGCGGCCAGCGCCCCACCCGCCGCTCCCCCACCGCCTGCCGGCGGATGGGCGCCACCGGCCGCGCCGGGCCAAGCCGCGGCCAGCGCCGCTCCCGCCGCCGCCCCACCCTCCGCCGGCGGATGGGCACCACCCTCAGCGCCCGGACAGGCCGCCACCAGCGCCGCGCCCGCCGCCGCCCCACCGGCCGGTGGCGGATGGGCACCACCCTCAGCGCCCGGACAGGCCGCCGCAGCCACCACCGCGCCGCAGGCCGGTGGCGGGTGGGCGCCCCCGTCGGCGCCGGGACAGGCGGCCCCAACCGCGCCTCTCGCAGCCCCGCCGGCCTACGAGGCTCCGGCGGTGGAGCCGGCGGCGGAGGCGTGGATCGCGCCCATCTCCCGGGCCGGCGTTCCCGTGGCCGTCACGCCGAAGCCGACGGCCGAACGGACCGACCTTTACGTCTGCACCGGCTGCGGCATCGGCGAGGCGCTCGATGCCGAGCAGCTGGCGGCGGTGGGCAACGCCGCCCTCAAGCACCCCGGCTCCGTCCACGGCCCGCTGTGCATTCCCGAAGGCGTGGCGGCGCTGCGCGAGGGCCTCGCCGCCGCCGAGGCAGCGAGGGTCGTCATCGCTGCCTGCTCGGAGCGCGTCAACCACGACGTCTTCTCCCCCGCCTCGCTCGGCGTCGACATGGTCGGCCGGGTGAACATCCGGGAGCTGGTGGCCTGGAGCAAGCCCGCCGGCGAGCCCGAGACGCAGGCGCTGGGCGAGGACTATGTCCGCATGGGCATCCAGCGCCTCCTGTGGTCGCGCAGGCCTGAACGCGAGGACCGCGACATCGACACTGCGCTGCTCGTCGTCGGCGGCGGGATCTCCGGCCTCACTGCGGCGCTCGAGGCGGCCGACTCCGGCCACGACGTCCACCTCGTCGAACGGCAGCCGGAGCTCGGCGGCTGGATGGCCCGCTTCTCCAAGCTCTTCCCCACGAAACCGCCCTACCGCGAGCTCGAGCCCGTCCGCATCGACGAGCTGATCGCCGCGGTCACGGCCCATCCCCGCATCACCGTCCACACCGGGGCCGAGGTGGCCGGCGTGGCCGGCGAGCCCGGCGGGCTCCTCGTCACCCTGGACCAGAGCGGCCGCCGCACCGAGTTCCCCGCCGGCGCCGTCGTGATGGCCACCGGTTGGCAGCCCGACCTCTCGGTCCTCGACCGGCTCGGCGTGGCCGACCTTCCCGACGTGGTCACCAACGTCGCCTTCGAGGAAATGGCCCGGTCGGGCGCCGTCGTCCGCCCGTCGGACGGTGGCCCGGTCCGGAGCGTGGCCATCGTCACCCGGCCCCGGGCCGGGCTGGCCGAGGGCCACGGCGAGGACTTCTCCTTCGGCACCAACGTCCTCGACATGGTGTCGCTGAAGCACGCCCTCTACGCCGCCGAGGCCGGCGCCCGGGCCTACGTCATCTACGAGGACATGGTCACCCCGGGCCTCTACGAGTCGTTCTACCGCCGGGTGTCGGAACAGCCCGGCGTGTACTTCACCAAGGGCCAGGTGACGGGCATCGACGCCCAGGCCGGCGGTCAACTCCTCGTGCGCCTCGGTCAGTCGCTGCTCGGCGACGCCGTCGGTCTGCCGGTCGACCTCGTCGTGCTGGCCACCGGCATGGTGCCGTCGACGGCCGACTCCGACGTCCTGCATCTCATGTACCTGCAGGGCCCCGGGCTCCCGACGGCCAAGTTCGGGTTCTCCGACTCCAACTTCATCTGCTTCCCCTACGAGACACGGCGGACGGGCATCTACGCCGCCGGCACCGTCCGGGAGCCGATGGACGTCGCCTTCGCCGCCGAGGACGCCACCGGCGCCGCCCTCAAGGCCCTGCAGAGCCTGGAGCTCATCGGCAGCGGCCGGTCCACCCACCCCCGCTCCGGCGACCTGTCGCTCCCCGCCACCCGCTACCAGGGCTGCACCCGGTGCGGACGCTGCTCCCAGGAGTGCCCGTTCTCGGCCATCGAACTCGACGGCAAGGGCTTCCCGGCTCTCAACCCCGAACGCTGCCGGCGCTGCGGTATCTGCATGGGCGCCTGCCCGGTGCAGGTCATCTCCTTCGAGGACTACAACGTCGACCAGCTCTCGGCCACGGTGAAGGCGGTCGACTTCGGCGACGACCGCGACGCGCTGCGCATCGTCGCCCTCGCCTGCGAGAACGACGCCTACCCGGCCTTCGACCTCGCCGGCATCAACCGGCTCGGGTTCGACGCCGCCGTGCGGGTCGTGCCGCTCCGCTGCCTCGGCTCGCTCAACGTCGCCGTCGTGGCCGACGCCCTGTCGTCGGGCATCGACGGGATCATGCTGATGGGCTGCAAGTCGGGCGACGACTACCAGTGCCACTTCATCCAGGGTTCGGCCCTGGCCGCCAAACGGCTCGTCAATGTGAAGGAGACGCTGGAGCGGCTCACGATCGAGCCGGAGCGGGTGCTCCCCGTCGAGATCGAGATCAGCGAGTACGACCGGATCCCCGAGATGGTGGGCGACTTCGTCGACGCCGTCCGGAAGCTCGGGCCCAACCCCTACAAGTTCTAGAGGCAGCGCCATGACCCTGGAAGCGGAGCGCACTCCCGACCCCGACATCGTCGTGGCCGACCCCACCGCGGTCGAGCGGATGCTGGGCTACGGCGCCGCCACCCTGCGCCGTTGCTACCAGTGCGGCACCTGCTCGGTCGTCTGCCCCCGCACGCCCCTGGAAGAGGCCTTCCCCCGCAAGGAGATGGTCTGGGCCCAGTGGGGCCTCGAGGACAAGCTGCTGACCGACGTCGACGCCTGGCTCTGCTACCAGTGCAACGACTGCATCACCCACTGCCCGGTCGACGCCCGCCCGGGCGACGTGATGGCCGCCGCCCGCGACCTCCAGATGGAGGAGTACGCCGTCCCGCGGTTCATGAACCGGCTGACCCGCGACCCGAAGGTGCTGCCGCTGGCCGCGGCCATCCCGGCCGTGCTCGTCGGGCTGCTCGTGCTCGGAGCCACCGCCGGCGCCCCCGGCGCGGGCGTGTTCCCCAAGGGCGACGTCCTCTTCAGCCGCTTCCTCGGCGACGGCTATGTCGACATCTTCGCCATCTCGATCGTGGCCATCGTGGCCGTGCTGTCCTGGCTCAGCCTGCGGAAGTTCTGGGCCGGTCTGGAGAGCACGGTCGGCTCCGACGTGCCCCGGGGGCCGATGTCGCAGGCGCTCGGCAGCACCGTGGCCGACGTGTTCAGCCACCGGAACTTCAACGACTGCAACACGGCCCACCCCCGGATGTGGGCCCACATGGGCCTGTTCTACGGGTTCCTCGGTCTCA
>JAICYE010000371.1 GCA_025934385.1 Acidimicrobiia bacterium
CGATCGGCTGCGGCGGCGGGGTGGCGCCGAGCGATCCGTGGAAGGCGACGTCGCCGAAGGTGAAGATGCCTCCGTCCTCGGCCACCATGAGGTAGCCGGCCAGACCCGGGACCATGCCGGAGATCGGCTTGTTCAGGTGGAGGCTGCCGGTCGAGCCGTAGAACGGAGCGTCGAAGGCGAAGACCCCGCCGTCGGAGGCGACCAGCCAGTAGCCGTGCCCGTCGGGGTCGGGGGCCATCGACATCACCGGCTTGTTCAGCCGGTGGCCGCCCATCGAGCCGGAGAACACGGCGTCGCCGAAGGCGAAGATCCCGCCGTCGGACGCCACCATCCAGTAGCCCTGGCCCGACGGCGTCGCCACCGAGCCCAGGACGGGCCCGTTGAGCGGGACGCCCGCCATGTCGCCCTCCCGCGGCGCATCGCCGAAGTTGAACACCCGTCCCCGATCGGTGAAGACCCAGTAGCCCCGGCCCGACGGCGTGGCCGACAGGCTCACGGCCTCTTCGCCGGCGGACAGGGGGGCGTCGCCCAGCGCGACGGCGTCGCCCTTGGCGAAGACGTGCCCGTCCCGGCCGAGGATCCAGTAGCCGCCGCTGGTCGGCGTGGGCTCGATGTCGACCGCGGCCGTCGCCTGGTCGCCGAAGCGGCCGGCGTCGCCGAAGGGATAGACGTCACCGGACGAGCTGAGCAGCCAGTAGCCGCCCGCGCCGGCGCCGGTGGTGGCGGGCGCCGTGGCGGTGGCGGTGCTGAACTCGCCGCCCAGCGGGTCGTCGGGCGCGAAGTCGATGGCGTAGGGCCCGGCCGCGCCGGGGCCACCCTGGTCGTACATCAGGAAGCCGCCCCAGCTGAACGACGGGGCTCCGACGCAGCCCGGATCGACCGTGAGCGAGAGCCCGCCGCCGGCGGCCGACGGCGTCGCCCCGCACAGGATGTTGGGCGGCTGGCTCATGTCGGTGACGGCTCCATGGAGCGCTCCGCCGCCGCTGACGAGGATGGCGAGGCGGTCGGGTTTCCCGTCCCAATTGGTGTCGATGTCCCAGGCGGCGTAGGAGGACCCGTTGCCCCAGTTGGGGTCGGTGAGCGGCGTCAGCGGCTGGGCGCCCTGCATGGTGAAGACGATCTGCCCATCCTGCAGGCTGGCTCCGGCCGCCACGAGGTCTGCCCGGGGTTCGGTCACCGGCGCACCGCTGAAGTCGGTGACGTCGCCGACGGGGTCCGTGACCGAGCCGGTGCGGGGGGCGACGCCGGGTTCGGCCGGCGGGGGCCCGGGCGGGGGCGGCGGGACATGGACAGGAGCAGTGGTCGGGCTCGGAGGCGCGGTCGACGTGGTCGTGGGCGGGGCCGCCGGCCGGGTGGTCGACGTCGTCGGCCCCGGCGCCGGGGCCGTCAGGTCGAAGACGGTCATCTGCGTCGTTCCGGAGTAGCTGTCGCCGCTCACGGCGAAGAGCAGCCGGCCGTCGCCGCTGAAGGCCAGGCCCCGGGCGTCGAGCGTGTTTCCGCTCGGGCCGAAGTCGTAGCTGAAGACGCGGTGGGCGGGATCGCCGAGCTCGAACACGTCGATGTCGGGGTCGTAGGCGGCGTCGCGGCCGGCGGCCACCAGGCCGCCCCGGGCGCCGGTCACCGCCACCGCGTTGGGATAGGGGCCGGTGGGGTAGACGACCCCGTCCGGCTGCTGGTCGGACAGGTGGAGCTCGTCGATCTCGTAGGGCGAACCCGACGCCGCCACGACCCGCGTCCCGTCCGGGGTGACGGCCAGCTGCTGGAGAAAGCCGAAGTTCTCGTGGCGCTGCTCGACGACTGACACCGGCTCGCCGCTGCTCACGTCGAGGAGCAGCGTGCTGGCCGGCTCCAGTCCGTCGTCCCAGGCGACCAGCTGGTCGAGGTCGTTCGGGGCATTGGCCAGGCCGATGCAGTACTCGATCGTCAGCGGCGTGTCGTGCACCCGCACCGCGTGGGGGGCGGCGAGGTCGATCGACGCCAATTTGGTGCCCCACTGCGCACAGTCCCCCGTGCTGGTCCACAGCTTCCCGCCGGCGATGGCCAGCGGCCCCGGCTTGACCAGCGTGCCCTCGCCGTAGCGGCCGAGGCGCTGGTAGGTGGCCGTGTCGTAGGCGTCGACCGTCCCCCGGTTGCCGAGGACGACATAGAGCGTCGACCCGTCGACGACCATCGAACCGGCGCCGGCCAGGTCGCCGATGGTGGCGACGACGTTGCCGTCGAAGTCGAGGACGCTGACGGCATTGGCCGACGGCGACGAGACGAACACGTGCCGGTGGACGTTGTCGACGGCGATGCCGCCGAACCCGTTGGGCAGCGACGTCCCCGCCACCGCCGGAGGGGAGATGCCGACGGCCAACGAGGCGACGACGAGCGCGACGAGCGCGGCAAAGGGTTTGAACCGGGACAACACGGAAGGGCGCACCTCAGCTCGGCCCGGGGGGCGGGCCGGACATCGAGTTCGCTGTCGGCGGTGATGATCCCTGCTGGCGATCGGCCGGTCAGCCCCCGGCCATGGCCCCGACGATGCAGAACGGCTCGGCGCCGGCGGCCACGGCCGGCGGGAGCCCGGCATCGGCGGGCTCGTGGGACAGGTCCTCCTCGCCGGCGAAGAACCGGATGAACGGGCGGCGCCGCCCGGTGCTGCGGTCCCGGATCGTGCCGCCGAGGACCGGATAGCGGGCCTCGAGGGCGTCGAGCACCGCGCCGGTCGTGACCGGGGCCGCCACTTCCAGCCGCAGCTCGCCGTGGACACCGGCCAGCGTCTTCAGGTGGGCGGGGAGCACGACGCGGATCGCCGGCGGGGCGCTTTCCGGGTTCACGGGAGGGTCTGCACCTCGACCGACAGCACCCCCGGGAGGTCGGTCACGATCGGGGTCCAGTGGTCGCCGCCGTCGGGCGAGACGTAGACGGCGCCGCCGGTGGTGCCGAAGTACACGCCGCAGGGATCGAGCCGGTCGACGGCCATGGCGTCACGCAGGACGTTGACGTAGCAGTGCTCCTGCGGCAGACCCTCGGTCAGCGCCTCCCACTCGTCGCCACCGGTGCGGCTGCGGTACACCCGGAGCCGGCCGTCGGGCGGATAGTGCTGCGAGTCGCTGGTGATCGGCACGACGTAGACCGTCTCGGGGTCGTGGGCGTGGACGTCGATGACGAAGCCGAAGTCGGTCGGGAGGTCGCCGCTCACCTCCCGCCAGGAGTCGCCGCCGTCGTCGCTGCGCATGACGTCCCAGTGCTTCTGCATGTACAGCACGTCCGGGCGGGCGGGGTGGGCGGCGACGTGGTGGACGCAGTGGCCGACCTCGGCGTCGGGGTCGGGAAGGCCCTCGGAGTGCAGCC
>JAICYE010000513.1 GCA_025934385.1 Acidimicrobiia bacterium
CGGCCACCTCGCCGCCGACCTCGCCTACGACCCGGACCCCGGCGGCGCAGGGGCGGCGGCGTGGCGGTTCACCCACGTCGTCGACGGCGACCCCTGGGATCCGGAGGCCGCTTCGCCGCTCCGGGCGCCCGGCGTCAACATCGCCGCCGGAGATCGGCTGCTGGCCGTCAACGGCCGCAACGTCGACGCCCACACCACGCCTGCGGCACTGCTCGTCAACCAGGCCGGCCTGGCCGTGGAGCTCACCGTCGCCCGGCCCGACGGTTCCGGCAGGCGCACCGTGGTCGTGTCGACGCTGCGCGACGACCGGGCGGCCCGCTACCGGGAATGGGTCTCGGCCAACCGATCCCGGGTCCACGAGGCGACCGGCGGACGGGTCGGCTACGTCCACCTGCCGGACATGGGGGCCCGGGGCTACGCCGAGTTCCACCGCTCCTACCTGGCCGAGGTCGAGCACGAGGCGCTGATCGTCGACGTCCGCTTCAACGGCGGCGGCCACGTGAGCCAGCTGGTGCTGGAGAAGCTGGCCCGGCGGCGGATCGGCTACGACGTCAGCCGGTGGGGCGAGCCCGAGCCCTATCCGGCCGACTCGCCGGCCGGACCGCTGGTGGCGGTGACCAACGAGCACGCCGGCTCCGACGGGGACATCTTCACCCACTGCTTCAAGCTCCTGGGGCTCGGCCCGGTGGTCGGCAAGCGCACATGGGGCGGGGTGATCGGCATCTCGCCCCGCCACGCCCTCGTCGACGGCAGCCTCACCACCCAGCCGGAGTACGCCTTCTGGTTCTCCGACGTCGGCTGGAGTGTGGAGAACTACGGCACCGATCCCGACGTCGACGTCGACATCCGCCCCCAGGACCACGTCGCCGGCTGCGACCCCCAGCTCGACAAGGCGGTGGAGCTGGCCCTGGCGGCCCTGCGGGAGCACCGGCCGCTCAGTGCCGACCTCGCCCAGCGGCCGAGGCTGGAGCTGCCGACGCTGCCGCCCCGCCCGTCTACCTCGGTGAACGGGGAAGTCTCCGCCAGGAAGCCCGTCCGGTCGGGACGGAAGCGCAGCTGAGCTAGGCCGAGCCCGTCCGCCGGAGGTGGCCGGCGACATCGGCCGGGTCCAGCGGCCGGGCGAAGAGGTACCCCTGGCCGGCGGCGCAGCCGAGTCGGTGGAAGCGGGCCAGCTGGTCGGGCGTCTCGATCCCCTTGGCCACCGCCGGGATGCCCCGTTCGCCGGCCAGCCCGAGGGCGGCGGACAGCGCCCGTCCGGCCCGGCCGGCGGTGCCGTTCCCGAGGCCGACGGCCACGCTCCGGTCGATCTTGAGTATCCGGACGGGCAGGCTCCACAGCCAGCCGTCGGGGTCGGGGCGCCCGGTGCGGTTGCCGGGGCGGGGGGCGCCGACGTCGTCGACGGCCAGCCCGACGCCCAGCTCGACCAGGGCCCGCAGGTTGCGCTCGGCCGGCGCCTGGTCCCCGTCGTAGGCCGTCGCCTCGCTGATCTCCACGACGAGCCGCTCGGCCGGCAGCCCGGCGGCGTCGAGCGCCTGGGCGGTCCGGTCGACCACCCCGGGATGGCGGAGTTCCGCTCCCGACAGGTTGACGGTCGCATCGACCGCACCGGCCTCGGGGAGCCGCCCCCGCCAGCCCGCCAGCCGCCGGCAGGTCTCCTGCAGCACCCACGCCCCGAGCGGCACGATCAGACCGGTCTCCTCGGCCAGCGGCAGGAAGTCGGCCGGACCCAGCAGCCCCCGGGACCAGTGCCGCCAGCGGCAGAGCGACTCGAGCGCCAGGGTCCGGCCGGTGGCCAGCTCGACGATCGGCTGGTAGCGGAGCACGAGGTCGCCGGCCACGAGGGCGTCGCGGAGGTCGGCCTCCAGCGTGATGCGGTCGACCATGGCGGCCAGTGAGGCGGTGGGCGGCATGCCGGGTTCACTCCGAGGAAGGGTGTCGTACCCCTCAGATCGGCCCGGCGGAGCCTGGTCATAGCGAGCGCTCAAGCTCGGCGGCGATCTGTCCGATATGACAGCAATCTGCCCGGAAGGGCAGAGGTCCTGCGGGCGGAACTCGGGGGGACCACTGCCATGGATTTGTCGGCCCGGGGGGCGGGGGGTGTCCCCCCGACAACGGCGGCGGGAGCCGCCAAGGCCCGGGGGGCGGGGGGTGTCCCCCCGACAACGGCGGCGGGAGCCGC